>JBBQOA010000525.1:0-3570 GCA_038330465.1 Pyrinomonadales bacterium | reverse complement strand
GGAAATTCACGCTCGACGGCAAAGAATACGCGCTCGCGCAAAATAATAACGGAAATCATCTGCATGGCGGACCGAAAGGTTATGACAAGGTTATCTGGACGGCGCGTCCTTCGGTCGATAACGCGGGCGCGAATCTCGAATTGACCTATTTAAGCCGCGACGGCGAAGAAGGTTATCCGGGCAATCTGAATATCAAGGTCGTTTACAGTTTGACCGAAAACAATGAATTAAAGATCGTTTACGCGGCAACGACCGACCGGGACACGGTCGTCAATCTGACGCATCATTCGTATTTTAATCTGGCGGGCGCGGGCAGCGGCGATATTCTGACGCATCAATTGATGATCGATGCCGACCGGTTCACACCGACCGGCGACACTTCGATTCCGACCGGCGAACTGCGGAGCGTCAAAGATACGCCGTTTGATTTTACGCGCCCGACGCTGATCGGTTTACGCATCAATCAGGCGGACGAACAGCTAAAATTCGGCAACGGCTACGATCATAATTGGGTTTTGAATAAAACGGATAATGCTTTGACGCTCGCCGCGACCGTCACGGAACCCGTCAGCGGACGCATTCTGGAAGTTTCGACGACCGAGCCGGGTTTGCAGTTTTACACGGGAAATTTTCTTGACGGCGCGATCAAGGGCAAGAACGGGCAAAATTATCCGCGCCGGACGGGTTTTTGTCTCGAGGCGCAGCATTTTCCCGATTCGCCGAACGAACCCGCGTTTCCGACGACCGAACTCAAAAAAGGTCAAACTTATTCGCAAACCACAATTTATAAATTTTCGGTTCAAAAATGAAATTATTACAAGCAGTTCTGATCATTTTATTCGTTTCAAGCGGATGCCTTTTCGCGCAGAAAAAAACTCAGTCTTTTGACAAGGATTTGCCGTCGTGGACGAGCAAAACAGGCGCGCGCAGTGAACCGAAACGCAAAAAGATATTTTCCGCGAATTCGTTCGGCGCAAAAGGCGACGGCGCCGTGAATTCGACGAAAGCGATCCAAAAAGCGATCGACGAAGCCGCGCGAAAGGGCGGCGTCGTGACCTTTGAAAAGGGAATTTATCTGACCGGCGCGCTTTTTTTAAAAAGCAATGTTCATCTACGCGTTGACGATGGCGTGACCTTGACGGCAAGTCAGGACGAAAGCGAATATCCCCGAAAACCGACGCGCGTTGCGGGCATCGAAATGCCGTGGCTCTCGGCTTTGATCAATGTTGACGGCGCGAAAAACGTCAAAATTTCGGGCGGCGGAACGATTGACGGCAACGGCAAAAAATGGTGGGACAAATATTGGGAGCTGCGAAAAGTTTATGAACCGAAAGGCTTGCGCTGGGCTTCGGATTACGACGCCGAACGCGTGCGGCTGCTCGTCATTTCGCGCTCGGCGGATGTGACGATCGAGAATTTAAGTCTGAGGCGTTCGGGTTTTTGGACGGTGCAGGTTCTTTATTCGGAATTTGTGACGGTCGACGGCGTGAAAATTTCCGATAACGGCGGACCGAGCACCGACGGTGTCGACATCGATTCATCAAGCTATGTGCTGATCCAAAACTGTGACATCGACAACAACGACGACGATATTTGTCTTAAAGCGGGACGCGATTTTGATGGTCTGCGCGTTAATCGTCCGACCGAATACATCTTGATCCGCGACAATCTGATCCGGCGCGGCGGCGGCGTCATCGCGTTCGGAAGTGAAACTTCGGGCGGCATTCAGCACGTCATCGCGCTCAATAATCGCGGCGTCGGCACGAAAGAAGGCGTCCGCTTTAAATCCGCTAGAACGCGCGGCGGATTCGTCCGCGACGTGTTCGTCAGCGGTCTCAAAATGGACGGCGTCGTCCTGCCGTTTACGTTCACTTTGAACTGGAATCCGAGTTATTCATACGCGGCGATTCCCGAAGGGCTGACCGATTATCCGGAGTTTTGGAAGGTTATGAACACGCCCGTTCTGCCGGTCGAGCGCGGTTACTGCGAGTTCAGCGACATCCGGATCGAAAATGTCGAAGTGACGGGCGCGAGCCGCATTTTTACGGCGGAAGGTTTGCCCGACAAATTGATCCGCAACGTCACATTTTCCAACATTACGGCGGAAGGCAAGGAAGCCGGAAGCATTCAATACGCTGAAAATTGGAAGATGCAAAACGTGAAAATAAAAACTGATTCGGGCGAAAACGTTATTATTTCCAAAAGCCAGAATGTCGAAAATCCGGAAGCCTCGAAAAAATAAAGTTATGAAAAAAATCTTTCAAAGCCTGTTTGTCCTGGCGCTGCTCGCTTTGTTTTTGGTAATGCCGCAAACCGCCCGCCGGATTACCGCGCAATCTAAACCAAACGCCCAAATTTTCTACAATATCAAAGCATACGGCGCGAAAGGCGACGGGAAAACGCTCGACACGAACGCGATCAACAAAGCGATCAACGCGGCGGCGACAGCGGGCGGCGGAACGGTTTTTTTTCCTGCCGGAATATATCTTTCGTTTTCGATTCATCTCGAAAGCAACATCACGCTCTTTCTCGATAACGGCGCGACGATTCTCGCGGCTGATCCATCCGTCGATAAAGGAAAATACGACAGTTTCGAACCGAACCCGTTCGATATGTATCAGGATTTCGGTCATTCGCATTGGAAAAATTCACTGATTTGGGGAATCGGCGTCGAAAATGTCGCGATCGTCGGGCAGGGAAAAATCGACGGCAAAGGTCTTTCGCGCCGAAGTCCCGGACCGCAGAAACCGCGCACCGAAGGCGAAACGCCGACGAGTATGAAAGGCAATGTCTCGCCGCTCGGCGAAACCTCGCCGCTTGCCGAAATGGACGGTTTGGGGACGAAGGCGATCGCGCTGAAACTAAGCCGCAACGTCACGCTCAAAGATTTTACGATCTTTCAGGGCGGGCATTTCGCGCTCCTTGCGACGGGCGTTGACAATCTGACGATCGACAATCTCAAAGTCGATACAAACCGCGACGGTTTCGACATCGACGCCTGCCGCAACGTGCGGATCTCGAATTCCTACGTCAACACGCCGAACGACGACGCGATCGTTTTGAAAAGTTCATATGCTTTGGGTTTCAACCGCGCGACCGAAAATGTGTCGATCACGAACAGCCAGGTTTCCGCCTTCGATCTCGGCACGATGCTCGACGGCACTTTCAAAACGACGCAGGAATTTGCGCCCGACAAAGACCGCTCGACCGGACGGCTGAAATTCGGGACGGAATCGAACGGCGGTTTTAAGAACATTACCGTTTCAAATATCAATTTCGTCCATTGCCGCGGGCTCGCGATCGAAACGGTCGACGGCGGCAATATCGAGGATATTTCGATCACGAACATCACGATGCGCGATATTCTGACCGCGCCGATCTTTATTCGATTAGGAAAACGCCAGCGCGCACCCGAAGGGACGCCGCTTGCCAAGATCAAACGGATAATTATTGATAACGTCGTCGTTTCCGATGCGCATTCCGAATACGCTTCGATCATCGCGGGATTGGCTGAAAGTCCGGTCGAAGACGTTCATTTGAGCAACATACGGATTCATTACAAAGGCGGCG
>JBBQOA010000524.1:0-3583 GCA_038330465.1 Pyrinomonadales bacterium | reverse complement strand
CGCAACGAGCTCGGCGGACAGTTTGCCCGCACTCCAATTTTTAATATTATGAATTTTTCAAAGTTCGGACGCTCACGGGTCGTCCGATTATTTATCTTGACCTTAGTTTCTTCAACGGTTTTTGGCGCCTGCAGTCGTTCGGAATCGAAAACGCGCGACGCTAATGCGAATGATAAATCGCCGGAACAAGTTATTTCGGTGACGCAAGCAAAAGCCGAATCGCGTCAAATTCCGGCGTTCATACAAGCAACGGGCAGTTTGGTTGCCGAAGAAACTTCCGATATTGCGCCGAAAGTGGCGGGAAAGGTCGCTAATGTTTCGGCAAATGTCGGGCAGTTTATCACGCAGGGCAGCATTATCGCGAAGATCGACGACAAAGACGCGCGGCTCCGGCTTGCTGAATCAAAGGCAAGCGTGACACAGGCGATCGCCGGCGTCCGGCAAGCCGAAGCGCGTCTCGGACTTTCGCCGAACGGCAGTTTTAACGCTTCGATAATTCCCGAAGTTCGCGCCGCCAGCGCCAATTACGACCAGACTCTCGCCGAACTGAAACAAGCCGAAGCAAACGAAAAACGCTACCGCGAATTGGTCGAAACGGGCGATAAATCGATGATGGAATATGAAACTTACCGAACGACCCGCGACACGGCACGCGCCCGCGCGAACAATGCCAAACAAAATCTGGAAGCCGCGATCAATAGCGCCAAACAAAATAATCAGGCGATAAAAAGCGCTGAGGCTAATGTTGAAGCGGCGCGCACGCAGGTTGACACCGCGGAACAAGCGATTGTTGACACGATCGTGCGGGCGCCGTTTTCGGGTTATATCAGCAATCGTCCGGTCGCGGTCGGCGAATATGTTTCGTCGGCATCGGTCATTGCGACCATTTTGCGGACGAATCCGATCAAGGTTCAGATTCAAATTGCCGAAGCGGACGTTCCGTATGTCGGCATCGGACGCGGCGTTTCGATTCAGGTTGACGCTTATAAAAACCGTAATTTTGGCGGAACGGTGACGGCGATCAATCCGTCGGTTGAAACGGCTTCGCGGTCGGCGATCGTCGAAGCAAAAATTGAAAATGGCGACAACGCACTCCGCGTGGGAATGTTCGCGACCGCAAAGATCACGCGCGACGGCGGAAGTTTAGGAGTTTTTGTGCCGAAGGAAGCCGTTTTGAATGACCAGAGCACGCAGAGCCAGCGCGTTTTTGTGATCGTTGACGGCGTTGCCAAACTGCGCACCGTGCAGCTCGGCACGGAAGAAAACGGCGCGTATCAGATCTTGAGCGGCGTCAGTGCCGATGAAATGGTCGCGACGAATAATTTACCGCAGCTTTACGAAGGCGCAAAGGTTCAAGTGCAATGATTTTTTGGGTTTTGGGTTTTAGGTTTTGGGTCTTTGGAATTTTGTTCAATCGCAGTTTTATTCCAAATGCCTAAAGCCCAAAACCCAAAACCCAAAACCAAACCGAAGGTTTTATATGCAATGGTTAGCTGAAATTTGTGTTCATCGTCCGGTTTTCGCAACTGTCATCGTGATGTTTTTGACGGTCGTCGGCGGATTTTCATTTTTTACGCTCGGCGTTGACCGTTTTCCGAAAATCGATCTGCCGACAATTTCGATCTCGACTTCAAATTCGGGGGCGGCGCCGGCGGAAATGGAAACCGAAGTAACCGACGTCATCGAAGGCGCGGTCAATACCGTTCCGGGAATCGACGAAATGCGCTCGTCTTCCTCACAGGGAAGGTCGAACGTGACGCTGACCTTTAATCTCGAAAAAAATCCGGATCAGGCTTATCAGGAAATTCAACAGAAAATCTCAACGGTCGTCAATCGGCTGCCCGAAACTGCCGACCCGCCGACGGTTCGCAAATCCGATCCGGACTCATCGCCGGTTTTGATCTATGCGATCAGCGCGCCGCGCAATGTCGTCGAGCTTAACGATTTTGTCGAAACAAACATTCAGGAACGTATTCAATCGGTTGACGGCATCGGCGAGGTCGTCATTTTCGGCGGACGCGACCGGCAAATCAAAATTTACGTCGATCCGACGCGGCTGCGTGCCTTCAACCTTTCGATCACGGAAGTTTCCAATGCCATTCGCAGTCAGAATTTAGAACTTCCGGGCGGGAGTTTGATCGAAGGCGCGAAAACATCGGGACTTCGCACGATCAGCAAACTGACTGACGTCAATCAGTTTAACGATATTGTGATCACGTCGCGCAACGGTTTCCCGATCAAGATCAAAGACATCGGGCGCGTGCAGGACGGCGGCGCCGACGCGTCATCAGCCGCTTCGCTTGACGGCGTTCCGTCGCTCTATCTGGCGATTCGCAAACAATCCGGCTCGAATACGATCGCGCTCATCAACGGCGTCAAGGAACGGATGAACCAGATCATCCCGACTCTGCCGTCCGATATGAAGGTCGTGATCGTCCGCGACCAGTCGGAATTTATCGAAAATTCGCTTAACGCGATCGAAGAACACCTTGTTTTAGGCGGTTTATTTGCGGCAATCATCGTTTTCCTTTTTTTGTGGAACGTGCGGACGACGATCATCGCGGCGCTAGCGATCCCGACTTCGATCATCGCGGCTTTCGCGCTGATCGCCGCGCTCGGTTATTCGCTCAACCAAATGACGATGCTCGCCCTAACTTTGATGGTCGGCATCGTCATCGACGACGCGATCGTCGTGCTTGAAAATATTTATCGGTTTGTCGAAGAAAAAGGAATGGATCCGTTTCAGGCGGCGATCGAGGGAACGCGCGAGATCGGTCTCGCAGTGCTCGCGACAACGCTCAGCTTGCTCGCCGTGTTTATTCCGGTCGGATTTATGACGGGAATTGTCGGCAGGTTTATGTCATCGTTTGGTTTGACAAGCGCGGCGGCGATCGCTGTTTCCTTGATCGTTTCGTTCACTTTAACGCCGATGCTCGCGGCGCGTTGGATCAAGCCCAAGAAAGAAGAATTAAAGACAGGACTACCGGCGGCGGATGAGTCAAACACGGAAATTTCAGGCGACGGAATGCTGATGAACGATGCCGAAATCCAAAATCCAAAATCCAAAATCCAAAATGAAAGCAAGGATTCGTGGGTTTACAGCAAAGTTGACCGCAGTTATACGTGGCTTTTGAAAATCTCGATGCGGTTTCGGTGGGCGGTTGTTTTGATCTGCATCCTGGTCGTCGCGTCGATCTATCCGCTCTTTAAATACGTCGGAATGGCATTTTTGCCCGATGAAGACGAGTCGGCGTTTCAAATTTCGCTGCGCGGTCCGCAAGGGACCTCGCTTTCGGCAACGCAATCAATTCTCGACCGCATCGCCCGCGATGTCCGCGATCAATTACCGGGTGTGAAAAACACGTTGGTGCAGGCTGGTGCCGGTTTCGGCGGCGGCTCGAGCAGTTCGGGCAACGTCAATGTCAGTCTCTTGCCGGTCGGCGAACGAAAATTTTCGCAAGCCGAATTGATCAACCGCACGCGCGGGATTCTTAAAAATTACCAGTCAAAAGATTACCGGATCAACGCTTCGGCGCAATCTTCGATTTCCGGCAGTTTGGGACTCGGGCGCGGCGGTTCGGGC
>JBBQOA010000523.1:0-3586 GCA_038330465.1 Pyrinomonadales bacterium | reverse complement strand
AC
This sequence comes from Pyrinomonadales bacterium, assembly GCA_038330465.1. Taxonomy (GTDB): domain Bacteria; phylum Acidobacteriota; class Blastocatellia; order Pyrinomonadales; family Pyrinomonadaceae; genus JAFDVJ01. The sequence continues at coordinate 3,584 of JBBQOA010000523.1, read as the reverse complement.
CGATTTGTCTGTCTCCAAAAAATTCAGTTTTACTGAAAGATATGGCTTTGAATTACGGGTTGATGCCAAAAACTTAACAAACACTCCGTCGTTTGATCTGCCGACTGCAACCTTTACTTCAACTATTTTTGGACGTATTCGGGATGGTGTGGTAAGTAGTTCGCGAAGAATTCAAATCTCCGGTAAGTTTAATTTTTAGTCTTACCGTATCAGACAAAAAAAACTCGACGATTTGTTTTTACAAATCGTCGAGTTTTTTTGTTCGTAAAGCAACCAGTTTTATTTTCAGCGCATCATTAAAAGCAGGACAGAATGTTGTGCAAGATTGTTGAAAGAGCATTTAAGTTCGGATTCTGATTCCTCCTGTTTCTTTTTTTTTACTCGTTGAGCATTCGACTCAACGAGTTTTTTTTATTTTTGTTTCTGTCGTGCCTTGGTGGCGAGCAAGGCGAGCTGTTGGGCGCGCGGCAGAACCTCAACGGCTTTAGCAACCTGTTTATCATCTTCAGCCAAAACTTGAATCGCCGAAACCGTTCCGAACGCGGCAGTTATCAAATTATATCGAATGCGGATTTTGATAAAGGCTTTTTCCGCATCGAGAGTTCCGTTTAATACTTTCCAATCTTTATTTTGAGCAATATAATTTTTGAAAACATCGAAAATATCATCGCTGACCGGATAATCGCTTGGACGAATTCGCCGACCGTATTCGATTTGCCCATTGATTTTATAGCTTTCAAATCCTTGAACCATTCCGCTCGCAAGTTCGCTTGAGAAAAAGAAAATCGGATCGAGAAGTTTGGCTTGAGAATCGGTTAGATCCGGGTTTTTGACGATTTCGTCCGGCGAAATGCCGTCACCGCCGAAAACCTTTCTGCCGGTCAATGTTTTTGCTTCTGATTTGCTCTGTTCGTTGATACTAACCTTGTGATTGAAATAATCATAAAGACTGCTGTCTGAATAATCGCGCTGGATCGAGCGTCCCGAAGGCGTATAATATTTCGCTGTCGTCAGCGTTAAACCGGAACCGTAAGGCAGATCGATGATGCTCTGTACCAAACCTTTACCGAACGTGTTTTCGCCGATAATCAGCGCGCGGTCATAATCCTGCATCGCGCCCGAAACGATTTCCGAAGCCGAAGCCGTCGAACCATTGACAAGTACGACCAGCGGTATTGTTTCCGGTGTTTTATTTGCCGATCGCCAGACGCGATTATCGATCGAAAATCGTCCGCGTTGAGATAATATAGTGCTTCCCGCCGGTAAAAATTTTTCGGCGACCTTGACGGCTTGGTCTAAAATTCCGCCGGTATTTTCGCGAAGGTCGAGAATCAGCGATTTCATTCCCTGTTTGTGAAGCTCGTCGAGGGCGACCGTTAATTCGTCGGCGGTCGTGTAATTGAAACCTTCCGATAGATCAACATAACCAATGCCTTCGCGGATAATATAGGCGTCGGGAATCGTCGGCTGCGGAACACGATTACGTTTTAATTCGACGGTTTCCTGACGTTTTGAATTGGCGCGTTCGACTAAAATGCGGACGACAGAACCTTTTTTGCCGCGAACTTTATCGCGTACAAAAGTAGAGTTTTTCTCTGTCATTGCTTCGCCGTTGACGGCGAGAATTTTGTCGCCGAAACGCAAACCGGCGCGGTATGCCGGTGAATCTGGAAAGGTTGCGATCACAAAAGTGTTTGTTTCTTCGCCATTTTGATAATTAGCGATGGTCGCGCCGATGCCGTAATATTCGCTTTGCTGGTCGGTCAAAAGATCTTGATACTCGGCGGAATCGTAATAATTTGAATGCGGATCGAGGACGTGAAGCATTGCGTCGAGCGACGATTTTGTTAATTCATTGTAATTGACATTTTTTCCGTCAACGTGGTTTTTGCGAATAATTTCAAGAGCGTCCGCAAAATCCTGTGAAATATTTCCGTTTGGAATTGCCGGATTTTGAAGAGAATTTAGATTAGAACGCGGAATTGACGCTGAAAATGAAGAGCCGCTGCCGATCTTGAACGGTTCGGTGCTTTCGAGCTGAGAAACCGGCTTTTGTTTTGTTTGCGGAAAGGCAACAATACAACCAAACGACAAAATCAACAATAAAGAAATAACACTTCTCATAATCCGTATGACCTCGACAATTGTGTTCAAACAATTTTGAGCGCGGCATCAAAAAAAACTTTGCTAATGCGCGAATGTTACAAAATTACTGATCCTAAACGCAAGCCTCAAGCACGTTTGAACACAAAAATTAAATTTTATATGTGGTGTGAAAAGGATTAATGACCGAAATATTCCAATGAATTAAAATAAAAATTTCTAATTGTTTGATTCTTATGATTTTTTGGGTAAGAATCAATATATGTCCGAATCAGACGAAAATAATTTGGAGAAACAGCTCCGAAATTTAATTGAAACGATCGATGTGGCAAATGCTTTGACCGAACCATTAACTGCTTCGATCATCAATCTATTGAAAATTACAGCCTCGGAAATGAATTCCGAAGAAGCATCAGTTTTGATCCGCGAAGGCGATGTGGGTGATTTACGTTTTTTGTCGGCAATCGGTAAAGTTGCCGGTCAATTGATAAATTTGCGTGTTCCAGCCGGAAAGGGAATTGCCGGTTTTGTATTTTCGTCGGGTCAGCCGATGGCAGTTGCGGATGCGGGCGAAGAAGAAACATTTTACGCCGAAGTTGATAAACACACCGGTTATTCGACGCAAACGATCTTAGCGACGCCGCTCAGACATAACGGCGAAGTGATCGGCGTTTTAGAATATGTCAATCGGATCGGCGAACCGCCCTATGAAGCCTTTTCACCGCAAGAGATGGACAAAGCGGCGTTATTTGCCGAAGCCGTCGCATCGCTCGTCAATGCATATGAATCGACAAAACTTTTCCGCGAACTGGGTGAAAAAATGATCAACGGGAAAACGGTTGCGGAATTTTCGGAAGTTCGCGCCTGGCTGAAAGAATTACGAAGTGCGGCAGAGCATAAGGAAATGCTTGATCTGGCAATTTTGGTTCGAGAAATTGCTTGTCGCGGTGAAGCAGAACGCGAAATGTGCCGCGAAGTGTTGGAAGCGATCGTCAAGTTTTCTGACAACAAAAGCGAAACAAGTTTTTTAAGCTATTAAAAAAGAGTAAAGGTTTGGGAGTCAAAAGAAGTGAGAAAAAATTGTCTGACTCGCCAATCTTGACTCAATTCTCTCAACTCCAAGTGATATGACATCCGTGACGGGTTACGAAACAAGCAAATTCGGGACAATCTCGACGTATTTCCAAATTGATGACAGTTGGAAACTGCGGACGGGTAAAGGTGTCAGTGTCGCTGTCATCGACAGCGGAATTGATGAAGAACATCCTGATTTGAAAGGCAAGGTTCTCGAATCGGTCGAGGCTCGGGTTGATAACAAAAGAGTTCTTTTTATTCCTTCCGAAACCGGCGATTCGGCGGGACACGGCACCGCTTGTGCCGGAATCATCACTAAAATCGCGCCCGACGCCCAGTTTCACAGCATTCGGGTGCTCGGCGCGGGCGGCTTAGGCGACGGACAAAGTTTTCTGGCGGGACTTGAA
>JBBQOA010000522.1:0-3593 GCA_038330465.1 Pyrinomonadales bacterium | reverse complement strand
CGCGATCGGCTTAATGATCATTTACGAAAAAGGCGTGACCGACGGTTTGTTCGGGTAGCGATCAAGAAATGGGGCGCGGATGAACGCGGATCGGACGGATTTTCACGGATTTATTTTATCAGCGAAAATCAGCTAAATCCGCGTTCATCCGCGTCCCATTTCTTTTTCTACTATTTAATCTCTAACTCGAACGGCATCATCATCATCGCTTCGCCGCGTTTCATACGGTCTAAAACTTCGGCGTAGCGCAGAGATCGGCGAATGTCTTCGGGCATTGCTTCGAACATCGCTTTTTTCGCCTGAAATTCTTTGGTTTGAGTCGCGGCTTCGCTGTCGTCGCTGCCGAAATAACTTTCAAAAAGCGAGCGCGGCGCGGGGTAAGCAACGCGTTTGACATCTTTGTCGGCGGGCAGATTGGCAAGCTGTTTGGCGATGTCGATCGCTGTTTCGAGTCCGCCGAATTCATCGACCAGACCGTTTTGTTTCGCCTGCGTTCCGGTCCAGACGCGTCCCTGACCGAGCGTGTTGACCTCTTCAACATTTTTTTTACGACCGGCGGCGACTTTCGGGACGAAATCGCCGTAGTAAACTTTGTTCGCAAGCTCGGTCATTTTGGCTTTTTCATCGTCGGTCCATTTTTCGGTTTCGCGGAAGATTCCCGCGTTCTTGCCGCGCATCACATATTCGTTCGTGACGCCGAGCCAATCGTAAAAGCCTTTCAAAACAGGTTTGCCGAGAAACATTCCGATCGAACCCGTGACGGTCGAAGGTTCGGCGACGATCTTGTTGGCGTTGCAGGCAATGTAATAACCGCCCGACGCGGCAACGTCCGACATCGAAACGACGAGCGGCTTTTTCGCCTTCGCGTTTTCGAGCGCGTGCCACATCAGATCCGACGCGAGCGCCGAACCGCCCGGTGAATCGACGCGCAGCACGATCGCCTTGATCGAACTGTCGTCCGCCGCATCGTTGACGGCTTTGACGATCGTGTCCGCGCCGACCATTTCGCTGCCGAACGGACTGTTTGACGAACTTCCCATATTGATCGCGCCCGAAGCGTAGATGACGGCGATCTTTTCGCCTTTGTTCAAGCCTAAAGTGTCGGACGGAATTTCGCGGTAAGCGCTCCCGCTGATCGTCCGGAGCTTGTCTTCCGCTTTGTAGCCGAGCCGCGTTTTGAGCTGTTCATAAACCTGATCGCTATAAATCGCGTCGTCGATCAAACCGAGTTTTTTGGCATCGTCGGCGTGATACGGCGCGTTGTTGATCAAGGCTTCGACATCTTCGGGCGTTTTACCTCGGGCTTCGGCAATCCCGTTTTTAAGGCGTCCGTAATATTCATCCAAAAGCGCGTTGATGACTTCTTTCTGACCGTCGCCCATCTGTTTTTTCGTGTATTGGTCGGGCGCGTTCTTGTATTTCGGTCCGATTTGGATGACTTCGGCTTCGATCCCTAATTTATCGAGCGAGCCTTTATAAAACATCGCTTCGGCGGCAAATCCGTTGACGTAGAGATCGCCCGACGGCGGCAGAAAGATCTTTTCCGTGGCGGCGGCAATGTAATATTCCTTGTTCATGCCAATGTCCATATAAGAATAGACGGGTTTGCCCGAAGTGCGAAAATCCTTGATCGCGTCGCGCAGCTCGTCCGCTTTGCCCCAGCCGATCTGCGGGAAACTGATGTCGAGCAGCACGCCGCCGATGCGGTTATCGACCTTTGCCTTGCGGAGCTGCGTCAGCAAACTCGTAAAAGATTGCGTTTGCCCGACGCCGAAAAGCCGCGCCGTCGTGTCTTCGGGCGCATAATCGGGCAAATTCCCCGTGACGTGCAAAACCAGCACGCTGTTTTCCGGCACATTAGGCTTGCCCATCGATTCAAAAACTAGCGCAATTCCGATGATCGCGACCAAAATAAAGGCGAAAATCAGTCCGCCGACGATGAGAAGTATTTTTCTAGTTCTAGACATTGCCATTTTTTTTGTATTTTCTCCACGAAACTTTTTGTCTTGCCCGAAAGCAATTTGTGATACTTATTTTACGCTATAAAGCTGAAAAGGTTTGAATGAGTAAAAATATCAAGGCTTTCTCGCTAAACCGGCTTTTGCTCACAAAATTGACGTAGTGACGTTTTGTAGCTACACTTTATTTCGTGGAATTTGAATGGGACGAAGAAAAACGTCTGTCGAATATCATTAAACACGGCTTTGATTTTACGGGGATTGAAAAAGTGTTTGACGGCGAAATCGTGACCATTCTTGATAACCGTTTTGATTACGACGAGGAACGCTTTATAACTTTCGGACTGTTTGATGGGCGCGTGATCGCGATCATTCATACGGAAAGCGATATAATGATTCGCATCATCAGCGTGCGAAAGGCAACGACAAATGAAGAAAAAAACTATTTCAGAGAAATCAAAAACTGACTGGGAGCGAGTGGACGCAATGGCGGATGAAGATATTGATTTATCGGAAACACCCGAAGTTTCGGCGGAAATGTTTGCGCGGGCGATCGTTCGGCGCGGATTAAAGCCGGTCGCGCGCAAAACGCAGTTAACTCTGCGCATCGATAGCGACGTTTTAGAATGGTATAAAAATCAAGGCACCGGTTATCAAACAAGAATCAACGCTTTATTGCGCGAGTATATGAAAGCGCATCAATCTTAATGCTTTCTCCTTATATCTATGGAAAAATGAATAATTGTTCTTGCGCCGAGTTTGATCAATTGCAGTTAGATAATTTTATTAAGCAGGTGAGCAAATGTACCCTGAAGTTGCGTGTAATTGGTTTCTCCTCACGTCATCTCAGGCACTGTAATTTGTGATTAAAAAAGCGAGCCTTGATTTTCCAGATCGCTTGCTTCGATGATTTTTTGCCCGAAAAGTTTTTTCAGTTTGCCCGCGCTCGCGGGCGCGTGTCCTTCGTAGAAATTGCTGAAATAGACGAAAATTTCGCGCGCTTTGATTCTTTCGATCTCCGCTTTCCAAATCTGTAAATTCGTGTCCTGATGACGATAAATCCGGTCGAACGCCGTCAGATCGCGCTCGCCCATAAAACGAACGTAGGCGAAATCGGTTTTGAGCTTTTCGATCGCGCCGAACATTAATTCCCGGGGAATCCAGTTTCCTTCAACCAAGCAAAGCGTCACTTTATTTTTTTCGAGTTCCTGAAACGTCCAGTCGATGAGCCACGCGCGCGTCCGAAATTCGACGGCGAAACGAATCTCGCGCGGCAGATGCGCTAAAAATTTTCGCAGATTCTGCGCGTTTGTTTTTGACGCTTCAAACTGCGGCGCGAGCTGAATAAGCACGACACCGAGTTTTTCCTTTAACTCCTTGATGCGCTCGCAAAATTCGTCGGCGATTTCGTAAGAACTCGGGCGCAGCGCGTGTTCGTGCGTGATTTCCTGCGGCATCTTTAAGGAAAACGTGAAATTCGCGGGCGTTTTTTTATACCAATTCTCGACATTCGAACTTGGCGGAATCGCGTAAAACGTCGAATCGACCTCGATCGTGTCAAAGATTTCGGCGTACAGCGCGAGCATTTCTGCGGAGCGCGTCCCGCGCGGAAAAAAGATGCTTTCGCCGCCCGCG
>JBBQOA010000521.1:0-3597 GCA_038330465.1 Pyrinomonadales bacterium | reverse complement strand
AGCGGCGTTGCCGGACAGACATTGACGATATTGGCGACGTTGTTGATCGGTTGAACGAGGTTGCCCGGACCGTAAGCGTAGCCAAGCCGCCAGCCGGAAATATTCCACGACTTGGAAAACGAATTGACCGTCACGGTGCGCTCCCACATTCCGGGCAAGGTCGCGATCGGAATGTGCGGATTTTCGCCGTAAACGTAATGCTCGTAAACTTCGTCGGAAATGACCATCAGATCGAGTTCCTGCGCGACTTCCGAGATCGCTTCGAGTTCGGTCTGCGTCATTACTTTTCCGCTCGGATTCGCCGGCGTGCAGACGATGATCGCTTTCAGCGGAAATTCCGTGCGACCCTTTAATTCCTTGCATTTTTGCAGCAGCGCGTCTTTTTCAAAACTCAGATTTGCATCAAGCTCGAAGGTCTCGGTCTTGCTTCCGAATTCTTCCAGAATCTTGCGGTGATACGGATAATACGGCTCGAAAACGAGCGCGGATTTGCCGCGCAGAAACGATTGCGCGATGCCGATGAGTGCGCCCGTGCCGCCGTTCGTGACCATCACTTCGAGCGGTTTCGCGTCAACGTCAACGGAAATGCCGTTGTATTTTTTGATCTTTTCCGCGACGGCTTTGCGAAGATTAATATCGCCTTCCGAACCGCCGTAATGATTCTGGCTCGCGGCGATGATCTCCGCCGCTTCTTTTGCCAATTGTGGATCGATCGGAAGCTCCGATTGACCTTGGACGAGATTGCCGCTCGGCGGCACGAGGCGCGTGATCGCGCGAATATCGGGTTTGATTTTTTTCGGTTTTGCTTCTGACATAAGTTACTAAAATATCAGTTTTGCGCGAAAATTTCTAAAAGCAGAGAGGGGAAATTTAACGCGAAGACGGAAAGGCGCGAAGACGCAAAGGTTTAAAGAAATAAGTTTAAATTGCCGGATCACTGATTTTAAATTTTGACACTTTGGCGTCTTCGCGTTCCTGCGTCAAAAAATCTTTTTCTGCTAAAATCAATTCTATGAAAGCAATTCAGCAAGCTGCGCCGCCGACCGTCAAAACAGATCTGTTTGGCGGACACTTTCGTTCGTTTCGCAAAGACCCGACGGGTTTTTTGATGAAGCTCTCACGGCTCGGCGACGTTTCGGCTTTCAGAGTCGGCAAAATTCCGGCGTTTCTGATCAATCATCCCGATCTGATCCGCGACCTATTGGTGACAAATCATCCGAAATTTGTCAAAGGTCGCGCCCTCCAACGCGCTAAAGGTCTTTTGGGCGAAGGGCTTTTGACGAGCGAAAAAGAATTTCATCTGCGCCAGCGGCGAATGATTCAGCCCGCCTTTCACCGCAATCGCATCAACGAATACGCGAAATCGATGATCGAATTCGGCGAAAAAATGGCTTTGAGCTGGCGCGGCGGCGAAATTCTCGACATTGACCGCGAAATGATGCGGCTGACGCTCTGGATCGTCGGTCGAACCCTTTTCAGCGCGAATGTCGAAGATGACGCAATGCAGGTCGGCGCGGCGATGACGACGATCGTTTCGATGTTCAATTTCATGCTTTTTCCGTTTTCCGAGATTCTCGAAAAACTGCCGCTGCCGCCGATCAGAAAATTAAAAAACGCGCGGAAAACGCTCGACGAAGTAATTTACAAGATCATTGATGAAAGAAGAAAATCGGGCGCCGATTGCGGCGATCTGCTTTCGATGCTCCTGCTCGCGCAGGACGAAGAAACGGGCGGTTCGATGACTGACAAACAAGTCCGCGACGAATGTTTGACGCTTTTTCTTGCCGGACACGAAACGACCTCGAACGCGCTTGTTTGGACGTTTTATCTCTTGTCGCAAAACCCGGCAGCGGAAGCGAAATTTCACGCCGAACTCGACGCGGTTTTGGGCGATGCGCCCATCACGCCCGAAGATTACGGCAAATTAAAATTTACCGAACACGTTTTAGCCGAATCGATGCGGCTTTTTCCGCCGGCGTGGACGGTCGGGCGATTGGCGATCGAAGATCACGAATTCAACGGTTTTCAAGTCCCGAAAAACGCGCTTGTTCTGGCAAGCCAATTCGTGATGCACCGCGACCCGCGTTTCTGGGAAAATGCCGAAGACTTTATTCCCGAACGCTGGGAAACGCTCTCGATCAAGGAAGCCGGCAATAAATTTATCTATTTTCCGTTCAGCAAAGGCGTTCGCAATTGCATCGGCGAAGGTTTTGCGTGGATGGAAGGCGTTCTGCTGCTCGCCATTTTAGGCAGAAAATGGAAGCTAAAACTCGCGCCCGAACAAAAAATCGGATTGCAGGCGATGGTCACGCTGCGCCCGAAATACGGAATGAAAATGAAGATCGAGGAGCGCTAAAAGATGATTTTGCTGATCATTGCTTTGTTCGGTTTGATTGTGCCGAACGGGATTTTTATCTACTGGCTGTTTACTGAATTTCACGGCGTGGCGGACATTTTTCAAAACAAACTCGCCGTTGCCTTTATCATTGACGCGTTTCTGGCGATGTTTCTGCTCGCCTATTTGTTCGCCGCAAATCCGCTCGGGAAAATCAAGTGGTATTGGTTTATCGTGTTTTCGATCATCGGCGGACTCGGCGTCAGCCTGCCGTTTTATTATTGGATTAACAAAAGAAAATAGTATATTTTGGCATAAAAAGATTTTACGAATGAATTTTTGAAGCCGGAAATATTTCATTTAATACGAAATTTCTCTAAAGCAATTTGAAATTATCGGCGGATTATGTTTTTGTAATAAATGTAGCCACGCATAAAGCGAGGCGAAAATATAGAACACGAGGAGTGTTAAGACAAATGAATAAGAAATATGATTACGCAATCGTCATCGGACGATTCCAGCCGTTCCATCTCGCCCATCAAAATTTAATCAAACATAGTTTATCGCTTGCCGAAAAAGTCATCTGTATTCTTGGCTCGGCACGAAGTGCGTCCGACGTCAAAAATCCGTTCACGCCCGCGATGCGCGAGGAAATTATTCGCGCCTGTTTTCCGGCGGAAGAAAAACGCCTGATCTTTCGCGCCGTCCGCGATTATCCGTATAACGACCATGTTTGGACGGCGGAAGTCCAAAACGTCATCGGCGAGATCACCGAAGACGGTGAAGAAACGGACGCGAAAGTTGCGATCGTCGGATTTTTCAAAGACCGCAGTTCGTATTATCTGAATCTTTTTCCGCAGTGGAACTTTGAAGAATTTTACTGCGCGGACAAAAAACTTCTGAGTCTTAACGCGACGCAGATCCGCGAAAAATTCTTTACCGAAACCGAAGAGTGGAAAGAATTTTTGCCGCCGCAAGTGGCGACCGCGCTCGACGTTTTCCGGCAAACCGACATTTTCCCGAATCTCCAAAAAGAATTTCAGTATTTGCAAAAATACAAAGCCGATACGCGCTTTGTCGGCGTGCCTTTTGAAGCGACGTTTATCACGACCGACGCGGTTGTCGTGCAAAGCGGGCACGTTCTCGTCATCCGGCGCGGACATCAGCCGGGCAAAGGACTTCTCGCGCTTCCCGGCGGATTCCTCGCGAGCGGCGCGACGCTTGAAGATAACACCATCAAAGAATTAAAAGAAGAAACGCAG
>JBBQOA010000520.1:0-3607 GCA_038330465.1 Pyrinomonadales bacterium | reverse complement strand
CGCCGTTCGCGATCGAATTCGCCCATGACCTGCCAATGATCCTCGATCAAAGTATGCATCCGGTCAGAGCGTTCGAGCAGATCATACCATTCGTTTTCGGTGTAAACATTGGCGATCTGCTGTCCGGTCGAACCGCTGTAATAATGCAGCGCCCAACCGTAAAGTTTGTTGATCTGCCGCCCGCCTTTTTGCGCCAAACCTTCAAAAAACTTTCGCGTCCAATTGACGTCGCCGCCGTTCGGACCGGAACCGACAAGTTTTAGCGGAACGCCGTAGGTCGGCAGCCACGCCGTAAATTTGCGAAACTCCTCGGCGTATTCTTCGGGCAGAAAATCGCCGCCGCAGCCCCAACTTTCGTTGCCGACGCCCCAAAAACCGACCTTGTGCGGATCGGGGAAACCGTTTTTCGCGCGTTCTTTCGACCAGGTCGTCGTATTCGCCGGTGAATTGCAGTAATCGAGCCATTCCATAAAAACGGTAACATCGCGCGAACGCAGATTTGCCGCTAAATATGGCTCGGCGCCGACCATTTTGCAGAATGAAACAAATTCGTCCGTCCCGAACTGATTCGATTCGTATTTCTGCGGACCACCGGGCAAATCTTCGTATTCCTTGGTCGTTTTGTATTTTGTGTCCGCCCAGAAATTGACCCGCGTCGGACGTTGATCGCGCGGTCCGATGCCGTCGCGCCAGTCATATTGATCGGCAAAACAGCCGCCCGGATAACGAATCACGCCCGGTTTGATCATTTTCAAACTATCGACCAGTTCTTTGCGAATGCCTCTATAATTCGGAATTTTCGATTTTTCACCGACCCAGATCCCGTCGTAAACAACCGCGCCGAGATGTTCGACAAAATGGCTGTAAAGATTCGGATTGACCGCGCCGATCGGCTCATTGATCAAAATATCGACCCGTGATTCGACCGTTTGCGAAAAAATCGAGCGCGGCGCCACGATCGCGGCGGCGCCAAGCGCCAGCGAACCCTTTAAAAACTCACGTCTTCCGACCATCATAAAATATTAAACTCCCGAGTTGATCTCAAAATTGAAATGTATTTTTGATTAGATACAAAATTGCCCAAAACCGGAGAATTTCCGGCAAAATGATTAATTTTGACTTCAGAAAAGCGCTTAACTAGCTTTTTACCAATTGACCTGTTATATTGCATAAAAGCAATCATTAAACTTCAAATATTAAAAATTGACAAATGGATTACCAAAGTTAGCGGACAAATTCTTGTAGTCTTTTTCTATAATATTTTCGAAAAGATTACAAGCCGTAATTTTAGTTTCGGTTCAGAGGCTAAGCCGAAAAAAACTTTTTCGGTCGCTTAACATTTGCTTTAACAGCGTTGCGGACGTCAGGCTTTTTCTCCTTTTTAGACAATAAACTTATTAAAATGAACAATAAGCGCCGGTCATTCAAATTCACGTTTTTTCTTTTTGCCTTTCTATGCGCAGCTTTGCCGACGGCGGCGGCTTCGGAAAAAATCGATCTCGCCGGAAGCTGGCAGTTCGCGCTCGACCGGACGGATCAGGGCACGGTCAATAATTGGTTTGACCAATCATTGACCGACAAAATATTGCTGCCCGGCGCATTGCAATCGCAAGGTTACGGCGACGATGTTTCGACCCGCACGCCGTGGGTTTTGTCGCTCTACGACCGCAATTGGTTTTTGCGCGAAGATTACAAAGCTTACACGCAAGCCGGCAAAACAAAAGTTCCCTTTCTCGCGCAGCCGCCGAAACATTATCTCGGCGCGGCGTGGTATAACCGCGAGATCGAAATTCCCGCCAATTGGAAAGGAAAACGCATCGTTTTATTTCTCGAACGCCCGCATTGGGAATCGGTGGTTTGGGTTGACGGCAAAAAGATCGGTTCAAATTTGAGCCTCGTCGCGCCGCACGAATACGATCTTGGAAATTTAAGCACGGGCAAACATAAAATTTCAATTCGCGTCGATAATCGAATGTTGATGGATTATCGCCCCGACGCGCACAGCGTTTCGGATTCGCTCGGGCAAAGCTGGAACGGAATCATCGGCAAGATCGAACTCCGCGCGACCGGTAATGTTTGGATCGACGACGCGCAGGTTTTTCCGAATTTTCGGGATAAAACAGTAATCGTTAAAATCAAGATCGGCAACAACACAAATCGATCCGGCTCCGGCACGATCAACGCGAGCGGCAAAGAATTTCCCGTTTCGTGGAATGAAACCGGCGGAAATGCGGAAATCAAACTAAATTTTCCGAACGCGAAAGAATGGAACGAATTTCATCCCGTTTTGCAAAAAATCAATTTACAGTTAAAAGGCGAAAACTCGGATGATTCGCGTGAAATCACGTTCGGTTTCGCCGAGATCAAAGCGGTCGGCAGCGAATTCCAATTGAACGGGCGCACGCTTTATCTGCGCGGCACACATCACGGCGGCGATTTTCCGCTGACCGGTTTTCCGCCGACCGATCTCGAATATTGGCGCAAAATCCTGCAGATCAACAAAGATTGGGGCATCAATCACATTCGTTTTCATTCATTTTGTCCGCCCGAAGCCGCTTTCGAAGCCGCCGACGAGCTCGGTATTTATCTGCAACCCGAACCCGGAATGTGGAACGTCGTTTCGCCCGATACGCCGATGGAGAAAATGCTCTACACGGAAACCGACGCGATGATCCGCGCATACGGAAATCACCCGTCGTTTCTGCTTTTATCACCGAGCAACGAACCGAAAGGACGCTGGAAAGAAGCCTTTGATAAATGGATCGCGCATTACCGCACAATCGATCCGCGCCGTCTTTACGACAATGGAACGGGACACACCGAACGCGAAGTTCCCAATCTCGCGGACGGCACCGATTTTCTCGTGATGCAGCGAATCGGGCAGAAAATGCTGCGCGGAAATTCGGCGTGGTTCGGGCGTGATTACGGCGCCTCACTCGACAACATCAAAATTCCCGTTCTTTCGCACGAACTCGGTCAATGGGTCGCCTATCCCGATTTTGCCGTCATCAAAAAATTCACGGGTTATCTGCGCCCCGGAAACTACGAGATCTTCCGCGATTCGGCGGAGAAAAAAGGACTTCTCGCGCAAAACAAAGATTTTGCATTCGCGTCGGGCAAATATCAACTCGAATGTTACAAAGAAGAGATCGAAGCCAATCTCAGAACGCCGAAATTGTCGGGGTTTCAGCTTTTAGATATGCACGATTATCTCGGACAAGGCACGGCGCTCGTCGGCATTCTCGACGCCTTTTGGGAAGAAAAAGGTTATGTTTCAGCGAAAGAATTTCGGCGCTTTAATAACGAAACCGTGCCGCTCGCAAGGCTTTACAAACGAACTTTTAGATCCGATGAAAAGTTCGAAGTTGAAACCGAAATCGCACATTTCGGCGAAAAACCGATTGAAAATGCCAATGTTTACTGGAAGATCGAGAACGAATCCGGCAGGTTTTTACGCGGCGGAAAATTATTCAATCAAACGATTCCGATCGGCAAAAATTTTCCGCTTGGCAAAGTTTCCATCGATCTATCGAAACTATTACCTGACAGCGCAGTCGGCGGGCAGCAATTTAAATTTGTTATTGGAATTGCCAATACGCCGTTTGAA
>JBBQOA010000519.1:0-3613 GCA_038330465.1 Pyrinomonadales bacterium | reverse complement strand
TTGGAAATCGTAGGCGATGCAATTGATCGGCGGTTCCTGCGCGATATTGGCGATCGGCTCCGAACGCAGCGCCATTTCGACCTCGTCGATCACTTCCGCCGGCGAATAACGAAAATCGACATTGAAATGAACCCACATTCGATGTTGTCGGGCGGCGTTTCGGCGTTCTCCGAGGATCAAAAAACTGCCTTTGATCAAAAGGCTGTTCGGAATCACCAACGTATCCCAATCGCGCGTCTCGATCGAGGTTTGCCGCCAGCGAATTTCCTTGACGCGCCCTTCGTATTTATCAAAGCGAATCCAATCACCGGCATTGATGGTATCATCCATTTCGAGCGCAATGCCGCCGACAATATTGATCAGCGTATCCTGCAAAGAAAATCCGACAATCGCCGTCAGCACCGCCGACGTCGCGACGATGCCGGTCAGATCAACTCCGATTCTGGTGAGCAAGGCGATCGCGACAAGAATGTAGGCAAAAGCCGTCAGAAGGTCGCGCAAGATACGCGGAATCTCCAGACGACGCAGGACGATATCAAAAATCAGGACGCTCAGAACATTGACGACACCCATTCCGGCGATCAGAAATGTCGCCCACTGCGTCCAGCGAACGGCATTGCTGTTTTCTTCGGAGCCATAATAAAGGAGTGACGCCGAAATGAATAAACCGAGAATCGAAAGCAAAAATAACAAAACCGCATTGATCAGGTGCTGCCGTCGTTGACGAACCACTCCGCCGAGAATAAAAGCAAAAAGAATAAAGGTCAGAGCAAACAACAGATATTCGCCATGCTCGCCCGAAACAGTTTTCAGTAGTTGCCAGAAGCTCATCTTGATTTGTCAGTATTTCGAGAGAAACAAGAATATCATCAAACCGAAAATATCCTAAGCTGAATTGATAAACTTGCCGCCGTTATTCGGCAAATTCGAGCGCTTTTTCGACCGCGCGGCGCGGGTCGATGACGCCCCAGCCCTGCCGATCAACTTCGTAATGCGGCAGGCGTTCGGCGGTCGAAATGAGGATTCTTTTGACCTGCTGCGGCGTTAAAGCCGGGTTTGCTTCGAGCATTTGCGCGGCGACGCTTGAAACGATCGGCGCAGCAAAAGATGTGCCGTCAACATATTTGTAATTTTTCGTGATGACGTTTTCACGGCGGATCTTGAGCGCGATGATCTGGCGGATCGAATGGACGGGACGGTCGAGCGCGGCGTCGAGTTCGCCGTCAATGCCCGGATTTTCCCGGATGATTTCGTGCAGCGCGTCGTCGGTCGATTTGTCGAGTTTTTCTAACAGATCGGCTTGGCTCGCCGTCGGCGTATTCGGCAGGATCGGCGCGGGAACCCAGATCGAGGGCGCGATGACCTCGGGTTTCTGCAAACCGTCAAGCGTCGGACCATAACTCGAACGATACATCCCGCGTTTCGCGCGATTGATCGAGTTATTGTCGTCAAGCCCGCCGACGGCGATGCACGAAGGCGCGCTTGCCGGCGGAAAGACCGGATGATTCGGCAGATGCCCGGCGTTGCCGACCGCGCAGACGATCGTTAAACCCTGCCGCGCGCATTCTTCGACCGTTTCCGAAAGCGAATCATACAGATAACTTTGCTCGAAATCGCCGCCCGCCGAGATATTCACGATCCTGATCTTGTAGCGCGTGCGGTTTTCGAGAATCCATTCAAGCCCGTCTTCGATATTCTGCTCGGTGATCCGACCCGTCCGCGCCAGTTTGACGAGCACAACATCGGATTCGGGCGCGATCCCGCGATAAAAGCCGTTTGAAAGCGAACCGTTGCCGGCGGCAACGACCGATGTCATCATTCCGTGCCAGCTCGCGACGTCCGCCTGAAAGAGCGTCGACAGATCGCCGTCATCCGCCATCATATTGCGGTAACCGATGATCCGGTTATCGGGCGTCGTCAGATCGACGTGCGGGTAAAATCCCGAATCGAGAAAGGCGATCGTCACGCCGCGCCCCGTAAAACGCTCGTCGGCATCGAGCCTTAAGGGCGTCGAAAGCACGCGCGAGCCGTCTTTTTGCAAAGCTGCATCCTGAATTATCTGGTCTTTGGCGCGTTCGAAAAGCCGCACGCAGCGCACGCAGACCGCTTCAAAATGTTCCGTCGCGGGCGCATTGGCTCGAATAAGTTTTTGAATATCTTCATCGAGCACGCGCAGCGGCACATATTCTTCACGCGGTTCACGCGCGCAAACCGGACACGCCCGCTCGCCTGCCGCGATGTCGGCGCTGGTTGTCGGACGCTGTAATTGCATTGATTCGTGCAGAGTCATTTTTCGCGTTTAAGTTTTCCATAAACAACGGTTAAAATCAATTACGGTTAAGTTCCAAGTTTTAAGTTTTAGGTTCTAAATCAAAAAAGTCCGAAAAATACGAACTTTGAACCCGGAAACCGGAACAAAAAAACTTGAAACTTGAAACCTAAAACCTAGAACTTATGACCAGAAAAAAAATCGGTTTGGCACTTTCGGGCGGCGCGGCGCGCGGTTTTGCGCATCTCGGCGTTTTACGGGCTCTCACCGCACATAATATTCCGATCGATTTTATCGCCGGAACGAGCGCCGGTTCGATCGTCGGCGCGGCGTTCGCGTGCGGTTTGAGTGTTGAAGAGATCATCGCCGTCGGCAAAAAAATGACGTGGTTCAAGGTTTCGGGGTTTCCTTATTCGACAAAAGGTTTACTCTCAAACGCGCCGATGGGCGAGCTGCTCCGCAAGAATCTGCCGTTTCAAAACATCGAAGAGCTGCCGATTCCCTTTGCGGCGGTCGCCTGCGCGCTCGAAACGGGCGAGGAATTTGTTTTCAAAGATAGCGGCGATCTGGCGACCGCGATCCGCGCAAGCTGCGCGATTCCGGGCGTTTTCGTGCCGGTCGAACACGACGGCAAAAATCTGATCGACGGCGGCGTGACATCGCTCGTCCCGGCGAAAACCGTCAAGAAAATGGGCGCCGAGATCGTCATCGCGGTCGATGTCAATGCCTGCGGCTCAACCTATTGGAATTTGCCGGCGACATTTTTGGGCGTTCTTTTTCAATCGACAATGCTGCTTCTCAGAACCGCCGGAAAAAGCCAGCATTACCGCGCCGATGTCGTCATCATTCCGCAGATCGCGCATCTCCGACCCGACGAGATCGGCAAGATGGACGAATTCATCAAACTCGGCGAAGAAGCTGCAATAGAGAAGATCGACAAGATCAAAAAACTGATTTTCGGCGCGGATTTCGAATCCAAAATCCAAAATCCAAAATCCAAAATCTAAAATGACTGAGATAGGAATTATCGGCTTCGGACAATTCGGGCAATTTATGGCGCGGCATCTCGCCCGCTTTTTCGCCGTGACGGTTTGCGATCAAAGCGATCTGCAGATCGAAGCCGAAAAGATCGGCGTCAAATGGCGCCAATTTGAAACGGCGGTCAGCAAAGAGATCGTTATTTTCGCCGTCCCGCTGAAAAGCTTTGAAACTGTTCTCAAACGCGCCGTGCCTTTTTTGCGCGCCGATGCGATGTGTTTCGACGTTTGCTCGGTAAAGATGAAACCGCTCGAACTGATGCGCGCGCATTTGCCTGAATCGGTCGAGATCATCGGCACGCATCCG
>JBBQOA010000518.1:0-3619 GCA_038330465.1 Pyrinomonadales bacterium | reverse complement strand
CAGCCGTAAATGCCAACAGCCGAAAATCTTGGCAAAAAAGCTGATCTTACTGCCAAATAGCCGGGCGTTTTGGGAATCACTTTGTGCGGTTCTTAATTTTAGCTCAATCATTATTAAAACCTTGTTTTTGCTTTATCGATTTATTTCCTAAATTTTTCGCAAATTTTGGGCGGCTGATTATCGGGTTGGCGGCAGTCTCCCGCCAACCCGATAATCAGCCATAGAAAGACTCTTTGCGGATTTTCAAAATTCTTCTTTTTGAACATTCACCGCGCGATCTTTATTTCCGAATGCGCATCTTTTGGATCGTGATCGTGACCATCGGGTTATCACCGGTCAGACGATTATATGCCACCCATAAACCCAGCGCGGGATATCTGACAAGCTTGTAAATGCTTCCATTTTTTTGTTTGGCGGCGTCCGGATCGGTTCCAAAGACATCTTTATACTTTGGCGCATCGCCATTTTTGTCGGAATAGATGATGGAAATGACCCGAACTTTTTTATTCGCATCCAGACCGATCTGGGCTTGTTCTTCTTTTGAGAACATATAGAACAATCCGTCCTTATCTTCGACTTTCGCCTTTCCGAGTTTTTGTTTTACTTCCTTTGCCGTCATTCCGAGCGTGATCTTTTTGTAATCGGTTATTAATGGTTTGGCAACCGCTTTCGATTTGGTTTTCTCGGTTGAGACTTTGACATAATTATCCGGTTTGGCTTGATCGTCCGTTTGCCCGAACGAGACGATTTGCAAACCTAAAATGATGACGAGTGTCAAAACTTCCAAAACCAACGCTTTTCTAAAATTTATATTTTTCAAGTTCATTCTTGTTTTACCTCCTTAAAATTTTTCCTTAACATTTGATCGACCAAGACGCGCTTTTAAGAAACTTGTTCAATATCTTAAAACTGCGGCAATACTTGCATTATTCGGCATTTGCTCGGGCAGGACGGCGAAAACCTTTCCGCCCGTTAAAAGCGTGTTGGTCGAAGCCACGCAGAGCAAATCTTTATCGCCCGCCAGCGCTTGTTGGTGAATCGATATTTCATTTGTCTGATCGTCAAAAGTTCCCCATTTTTGTTTTCCGACCGGGACAAAAAGCGTATCGACCCGACCGTTTAGCGAGGCTTTGAAAACTTCGGGAAAATTATCCGAGGCTAAGCCCGTGCCGAGTTTTTCTTCATAAACGCCCTGGGCTTCTTCACGGACGAGCCGAAAGACGGGCTGGACGAAGGGAAACGCTTTTTTCAACAATGATTTGGTCGAGAGCTTGTCAACATTGCCCGTGATCCCATCCTCTAATAAATGCGGATACGTATTTGCCTCGCGATAGATCGGCTGCAGATATTCCACACCGGCTAACAGCAACGGTGATTCGTTTTTCTTCAAATAATCACTGATAACTTTGTTTGCCCGGTGAAAAAGCTCCAAAATCAACCTTTTTTTGTTATCCTCGCCGCCGCCTTGTCCGTGAAAAATTGCCGCGCCGCCGCCGCCTGAATGCATCTGCAAATGTTTCTCGTCAGCCGTATTGAGAATCGACCCGAAACTTCGCGGCAGTCCTTTTAAATGAACTTCGCCGATTCCCATCTCAGATGCTTCATAAAATCTGAGTTCGGTTTGGCTCAAGGTCAGAATATGAAAGCTTCTGCTCTGCGAAGTGTTTCTCAACAAAGGTTTTAGATGAAGTCTGTCGGTGACGACCACCAATTCCTTAAATTTGTAGGGCAGAGAATACCAGACAAACGAATCACTGGTGAAAAATGAAACGAATCCGTCTTTGCGGTCTTGCCAAAACTCGTTATTAAATAAGATCATCTCCATCGGGGCTAGCAAGCGGGCAATTTTTTGAGGATTCATTTCAAGTTCGAGAAGTTTTTTCTCCGCCTCCGCCATCATATTTTTGAGCCGGATCTTGTTTTTGTTGGCATCAACCCGGCTGATCGGCATATAGATCGAAACACACCATTTGTCCCTGATCTCTGCCATTTTTACTAACGTTTCTTTTTTTAACACTTAATTTGTCCTCCTTAGACTTTTCTTTCGATCTCCTAAAACACACGGCATCAGATCCGCAAAAACAACAATTCCTTTCACTTTCCGGCTAAGATTCTCGATTGACCGGTTGAAAACCTTTGGTTGCTTTCTGATAAGCCTCCCAAATTTGGACTAATTCATCGCGGGCTTTCGGGTTTTTTTCGGCTAAAAATTGATTCAATGAAACTCTTTTATCCACCAGACTTTTCATGAGGGTAAGTTGATCGGCATTGAAAACTGATTCGTTATCTAATGTAATTTCTTTATCTAATCCGCCAAAAAATTCGCTGGAAGTTTGGCGGGCTAATTCAAAATCATTGCGATTGACATCGATCACCGCATTTGAAATTGAAGTTTCCAGATCCTTGATTATCAATTCCCGTTGGTAGTTTTTCTGTGATCTCGTATTTTCGCTCTGAAACCAATAAAAAAGTATGAAAACGATGACCAGCCAAAATGTCAGAATGAGCGTCAGAAAAAACCAAAGTTTTTCCGGATTGGAAACAATTTTGCGAATCTTGAATTTTGTTTTCGGGTCGGTCAACTGCGTGGTTGCATTGGCAAACTCGGAAATGCCTAAGTTATTTACTTTCATTGCGGTCGTATCAGCCTCATTTATTATTTTAAACTGCTTTGAAGGTTAAAAGGAGAGTAAAAATACTTGATTGATTGAGTAAAAACACTCAAAGTTTGACAATGGCGGTTCAAACGGCTTTGATCAGCATGAAGGAATGCAAAAAATCGGCGCGCGTTCCAAATAACGCGCGCCGATTTTTTTGATTTTATTGGGAGATGTTTATTCGTCTCAGTCGATCCAAATTTGGCAATGACCGCCGCCGACCGGACAAATCAGTATCGTGAGCCGCCAGCGAACGCCTTTCATTTCATTCAAGTTTTAAGTAATGAAACCTGCTCGCTGGCGGCTCGCCAGACTGATTTTAATCCGAAATCCGAAATCCGAATAACGCAATATCGGCAATCCATTCGGGGCTGCCCTCGGGATTCTTATCGCGCAAGCTTGATCGCCCATAATCCGCCGACGGAGGAAACCGCGGGGCGCGTATGCGAAGCGGCGCCGAAAAATAAGCCGCGACTCAGATATGTAAAACGGGAATCCGAAGCCGGCGCCCGAATGCCCCACGAGCCGAAATCAAGATTTGCGCCCGAACCGGCGTCATTCCAAATCGGACCATCGGGCTGCGCGGCGACCAGCGCGGATTGCCGGACACAGACGACC
This sequence comes from Pyrinomonadales bacterium, assembly GCA_038330465.1. Classification (GTDB taxonomy): domain Bacteria; phylum Acidobacteriota; class Blastocatellia; order Pyrinomonadales; family Pyrinomonadaceae; genus JAFDVJ01. The sequence continues at coordinate 344 of JBBQOA010000518.1, read as the reverse complement.
TCATTAAGACTCGGTTTGGCGTGACTGCCGCTCGTCACGTCGCCCAAAGCTCCGTAACCGTTCGGGCAGACCGGACGCCAGACCGAACCGTCCTGCTTGGCACCCGAGCCCGCATCATTCCAGACTTCTTGATAACCGGTCGGTGACGCCAGCGAATTGCGCGTTTTGGCTCTGACGACCATCGTTAGTTCGGTCGGTTTCCCGTGTCCTTCTTTGATGGGATGTCCGACGCGAAACCAGCCCGCCGCCGGTTCGGGACGCCAAAACGAGACATCGAGATTGGCACCGCTGCCGGCATCGTTCCAGACCGGACTGTAAGAGCTTACGAAATCGATTTCAAGATC
>JBBQOA010000517.1:0-3628 GCA_038330465.1 Pyrinomonadales bacterium | reverse complement strand
GCAAAGCTGCCAAGTTTGCCAAGAGTTTTGATCAGAAATGTTGAGTTCGGTGACACCTTCAACAGTTCGCTGAATTTACCTTTGTTCCTTGGCGACCTGGCATTTTGATTTTGGTTGAATTTCTCAATTCTTTATTTTGAAAAGTTTTCTATTGCTGTTTTTGGTCATTTTTCTCAGCCGGTTTGACTTGCGGACCTGTCTGCGGTTTTGGCAGTTGTCCGACAATGTCCAAAATATTTTCCGGCGCCAATGCCGCGTAATTGGTCATTTTGTCTGCCGGCGCGTCGAGAACTTTTCCGTTTTTCAGATAAACTTTATATTTTGTGGTTTTGCCGTCCATTATTTTCTCGACCTTTAGCAAAACCGGATGATTATTAAAAGTTCGCGTTTCAAAGAAATCTTTTCCGCGACTGCCCGAAGTCAGCGTCGAATCATCAGGCGCCGTCCGACTGCCATACGGCAATTGGTCTTTTTTCGGTGCCGGGGTGACGACTTTCAGGTTATCGTTTGACGCGTTAAAAGCGTTTGGATTCAGATTTTGGACACCGTTATAAGGCTGCATTCCGGTCGGCGCCGAATTGGTTGCCGCCGCGCTGTTGGCGTTCGGCGCGACCGAGTTCGCGCCGTTTGCCGCAGTTTTATTTTCTTCGCCCGATGAACAGGCGCTAAAACAAATCGAAATCGCAATTATTAATACAAAATATTTCATTAAATTCTCCACAATTTTCGCACTAGATTTTCTTTGACGTTTTGCCATTCGTTATTCAAAATACTGAAATAAACCGTATCGCGCAAACGTCCTGATTGACAAATCAGATGTTGCCGAAAAATTCCTTCCTGCTTAGCGCCGAGCCGTAAAATCGCATTCCGTGATTTTTCGTTCAAAGCATCGGTTTTGAGTTCAATGCGAATACATTTCCAGGTTTCAAAAGCGTGGGTGAGCATCAAAAGTTTGGCTTCCGTATTGACAAATGTGCGTTGCCACGCGGGATCGATCCACGTCCAGCCGATCTCGGCGCGAAGATTTTTGACATCGATATTGCCGAACCGCGTTGAACCGACAATTTTGTTTGAAGATTGTTCGATCGTCACGAAAGGGAGCGAAACGCCGCTCCGTTGTTCGTCGAGCGCAGTTTCAATGTAATTTTTCATCGCTGCGGGCGAATCGATCTGCGTCGGAATCAATTGCCAGAGTTCCTTAAGCAACCCGATTTCGCAGAGCGGTTCGAGATGTTCGGGCAGTAAAGGCTCCAGCCTAACAAATTCGCCTGTTAATGTAAGCGGTTCAATTTTCATTTATTTACCGACATCTAAAATACTTTGATTTTTGCAAAAACTGTGGTAATTTTATGTCATATAAAAATATTAGTGAAATTCCGATTGTTTTTGTAATTTATATAGATACATCTGGGAATCTAATTAAGGGCTTACGAGGGTTGGTTTAAGTTGCGGGAAAAATTTTCTGTAACATGTAAAAGATTTTGGCACTTTATTGTTTTGAAATAAGCATTAAATCCAACCTTGCATTGATTTTGTATCGTTTGAAAATTAGTTTTTCGGATATTCGATTATTGCCATATACGAATATTACCGAATTCGGAGCCATTTTCGTGTGAACGTAGTGAATTTATAATAAGAAGTTTGTTTAGTTCGTCCCCAAAGTAAGTTTCTTGTTTTGTGAATTGACCAACGTCACCGATGATGATTGCTTATTTTATTGATTTAAAAATTTTTCTAAAAGAATGTCCGTCGTTTTTAATCGGCGAACAATAGGAGGTCAAAATGAACAACAAAAAATTTATGAAATATCTGATAGCAATACCCTGCGTATTGCTTCTGGCTGGGGTTATAAATGTATTCGCTACGGCTACGATTACGATAATTAAAGATTCGCAACCAAATACGCCGTTAGCATTTAACTTTTCGGCGAACGGACAGGTCGGTCAAAACTTCTCTTTGACAGATAATGGTGTGGTCGGTCCCGACAGAATTACATTCAGCAATTTAACCGGGTTTGGTCCGGCAAACACCGTGACGGTTAGTGAAACCGGTTTAGGTAGTTTTTATTCGCTGACTGCTATTACCTGTCACTCAAATGTCTTAAACAATAATACCATAAATGTTCCGAGCCGTTTTGTAACAATCCAGCTTGAAGATACCGAAAACGTGGTCTGCATATTTGTTAATGCTGTGACGACAGCAGCTTCGGTTTCCGTCAGTGGTTCTATAACCGATGAATTCGGACAAGCAGTTCCGCGCACTTCGGTTACAATTCTGAATACAACAACCGGGGAAACTCAGCGAGCCACTAGCAATTCCTTTGGTAATTATCGTTTTGACAGTCTGGTAGTCGGCGATTTTTATATCATCACCGTTGCAAACAAAAAATATGTGTTTAGTCCCGATACACAATCTTTTGTTCTCAACGATGCGGTCGAAAACCTAAACTTTACGGCGGCATCTCGGTAGTTCGTAAATTTAGACAACAAAAAAGCCGACAATCTTTACAGAATGTCGGCTTTTTTTATTTAACAGTTAATCAAACTAAATATCGTAATACATCGAAAATTCGAGCGGATGCGGACGCAGACGAAGCGGTTGAATTTCGTTTTCACGCTTGTATTTTATCCAACGCTCAATTATCGAAGTCGTGAAAACATCCCCTTTCAGCAAAAATTCGTGGTCGTTTTCAAGTGCGATTAAGGCTTCGTCAAGACTTCCCGGCAACGACGGAACATCTTTCAATTCCTCGGGCGACAAATCGTAAATGTCTTTGTCAAGCGGTTCGCCCGGATCAATCCGATTCTGAATGCCGTCGAGTCCCGCCATCAGCAATGCCGCAAACGTGATATACGGATTGCACGACGGATCGGGCGGACGAAATTCGAGCCGTTTGGCTTTGGGACTCTGAGAAAACATCGGAATCCGAACTGCCGCCGAACGGTTTCGCGCCGAATACGCCAGATTGACAGGTGCTTCAAAACCCGGCACGAGCCGTTTATAGCTGTTTGTCGTCGGTGCGGCAAAAGCAATCAAGGCAGGCGCGTGTTTCAGCAATCCGCCAATGTAAAACTTCGCCATTTCGGATAAACCGGCGTAAAGGTCACCGCTAAAGAGCGGATTGCCGTCCTTCCAGAGCGATTGGTGGCAGTGCATTCCCGAACCGTTATCGCCGTAGATCGGCTTCGGCATAAAGGTCGCCGTTTTGCCATGCGCATACGCCGTGTTTTTGACGACGTATTTAAAGAGCATCAGATTATCAGCCGTGTGCAGTAGATTTGAATATTTGAAGTCAATTTCGCATTGTCCGGCGGTCGCCACTTCGTGGTGATGACATTCGACGTTAATCCCAACTTCGCCCAGAATTGTTGAAATCGCGTTTCTCAGATCGATCAGCGTGTCAACGGGCGCAACCGGCACGTAGCCTTCCTTCGGGCGGATGTGAAAACCGAGATTTGGGGACATTTCAGTTCCCTGTCGTCCCGAATTCCAGTGTCCTTCTTCGGAATTGACCGTAAATCCGGCGGAATTTTGGTTGTTGTGATACTGGGCTTCGTCAAAGACGAAAAATTCGGCTTCAGGTCCGACATAGATCGTGTCGGCAAGCCCCGTAAATTTCAGATAGCTT
>JBBQOA010000516.1:0-3635 GCA_038330465.1 Pyrinomonadales bacterium | reverse complement strand
TATTAATTTTGCGCAAGACGCGCCGAAATCTGCAAGCACGGCGAATCCGGTCGTCCTGATCATTATCGTCGGGGCGCTCGCGCTCGCTCCTTTTGCCTTGATAATGCTGACTTCTTTCGTCAAAATCGCGGTTGTTCTTTCAATTTTGAGAAATGCGCTCGGAACGCAGCAAATCCCCCCGAATCAGGTGATTACGGGGATTTCGCTAATTCTGACAATTTTTATTATGTCGCCGGTCGTTGAAAAAATGTACGCGGAAGCCGGCACGATCCAGGATACCGAAGCGATCTTTTCGGAAGTTTCCGTCAAGACACTTTTTGAAGCATCGCAGCGCGGCAAAGAACCGCTCAGGCAATTTTTGATTCGCTATGCCGACGAACGGCACCGCGTGATGTTTTTCAATCTCGCCCAACAAATGGCGCAGAAAAACGGGAATGATCCGAATTTGATAAATATCGATGATTTTCGCGTCGCGGTTCCGGCGTTTGTCACGAGCCAATTGACCGAAGCGTTTCAAATCGGCTTTATATTATTTGTTCCTTTTCTGATCATCGATATGGTCGTCGCGAATATTTTGCAGGCGATGGGAATGTTTATGCTGTCGCCGACGATTATTTCACTGCCGTTTAAATTGCTGCTTTTCGTACTGATCAACGGCTGGGAATTGCTGATCAAAAATCTTGTTTTGGGCTATATCTGACGATTTCGGATTGCCGATTTCGGATTTCGGATTTCCAATTGTATTGTTTTTCATTAATTTGATATTTTTCAATGTCGAAAATAAAAACAAAACAATCCAAAATTCACGATCCGAAATCCGCAATCCGAAATCCACAATCGAATTATGGATATATTTTCGCGTCTTGCAAGTGAAGGTTTGTGGCTGATTTTGATCTTATCGCTGCTGCCGCTTTTGGCGAGCTTGATCGTCGGTTTGGTCGTCAGTCTTTTTCAGGCTTTAACGCAGATTCAGGAACAAACATTGACCTTTGTGCCGAAAATCATTGCGACAATTCTCGTCATTATGATCACGGCTGGTTGGATGATGGACACCCTGCGCGAATTCGCCGTCAAGGCGTTCGATATGATGCTGCAAATCAGTGTCGTCCGATAAATACGATCAGAGAACTTTGTGTTTTAAATTTGCTTATGTTTTTTCTTTGCGGCTTTGCGGGAAACTATTTTTTTGAGTGTTTTCAACGAGTTGGAAACATTTTTCCCGCAAAGTTGCAAAGTCGCAAAGCTGAAAACTAAGAAAATCATCAAATTAATGATCTTGGAAAATTAATTTGAGAGTCCGGAACATTGAGCCAGGAAGAAAGATGCAAGAGTTTTTACAGCTTTTAGAACTTGTCCTGAAAACTTTTGAGGTCGGTCAAAATCCGCAAGCGTTTCTGGTTTTGTTCGGTCTCGCGTTTGCCCGTTTTATTTCCTTTATCATTGTCGTTCCTTTTTTTGGCGGTCAAGTTGTGCCGTCGCAGGTCAAGGTCGCGACGTCGATGGCTTTGGTGATCATTGTCTATCCATCGCTGATCGCTGAACTTCCCGCCGACGGCGCGCCGCTCGGTTTCGGCGCGATCGGCTTTGTCGGAATGCTTGCAAAGGAAGTGTTTGTCGGGTTTACACTCGGATTTGTCGCGTCTTTGGTTTTTGAAGCTGTGCAGGTTGCCGGACGAATCGCGGATTTGCAGCGCGGTTCAACGATGGGCGAACTGTTCGCGCCGCAGCTTCAGGAAAGAGTTTCCGAACTCGGACAATTCAAACTCCAACTCGCGATCGTGATCTTTTTAACGACCGGAGCCCACCGCTTTTTTATAAGTTCTCTGGTTCGCAGTTTTGAATTTATTCCCGCGCTCAAATTTCCGCATATCGAAGGCGGTTGGACACCGGCGGCGGAATTTTTAACACTGATGACCGGCAGTGTTTTGAGCATCGGTATTCAGATTGCCGTGCCGATCATTATCACGCTGCTTTTGACGGATCTATTTTTCGGTTTGATAAACCGCGTCGCCCCGCAAATTAACGTGTTCTTTCTGAGTATGCCGGTCAAAATGTGGATCGGAATTTTTGTTTTAGCAGTGATGATGCCGTTTCTGGTCGAGCGTTTTCGGGATTATTTTGACGAATCGTTTCAGGCGTTTGAATTTATGATCAGGTTTTTTGGTAAAATGGTTCGTTGATAACTTTTTTTCTTCGGGATTGATGGTATGTTTGGCAGTTATGATTTTGAATGATTCTTATGAATGGCGCGGGAGCGTTTTGAATGGATAATACTGAAGGCATTATTCAATCCCGAAGAAAAAGAAGGCTCATGCGGCTTTTTAATGCCGATAAACAAATTCGTAATTTTATTAAATATAACGTGACTGTCGGATAAGTCTTAAATAAGTCTATGTTATCTATTTTACAATAATATAAATAATTATTCAACATATTAAAACGTCAAACAAAAAAAAACTATTGAAAATTTCCGGCGACCCGAGCCATAATTTGAGTCGGGTAATTACCGATTTCCTGATATTTTTGCGCCGCGATTGTCGGAAAATATCGCGCGGCGGCAAGTCCGAGCGGAGAATCCGCGCCGCCGGTTTTTAAGTTTTCCCATTTTGACGCATAGCGGCGGGCAAAACTGACGGCTTCCATGCCGAGCAAACCTTTACCGCGGGCGGCTGTCAATCCGATTCGATAGGCATTTCCCATGGCGAGTGCGACCGTTCCTTCGCCACCGTTATAAGCCGCCGTCACAAATTTCCAAAATTCAACGCCGTCGGGTTGACCGTAGCGCGAAAAAGCGATCTCGCCGAGGCGTTTTGCCTTGATATTCAAAAGCCGCGCCGCGCCCGGAATGGCTTTTGAAGGGTCGAGCCGTTCGTCGGAATTCGAACCGGCGATTCCGACCTGCAACCCGACTTCACGCGCCGCCGTTCGACCGAATTGAGCGATTCCGGCATAACCGTATTGATTGATGACGGTCGGATGAAATTTCGATTCCTGAGCCAGCAGACTTTTCAAAACCGCCGGTGAAAGTCCCGGACACCATTCGACCGAATTGGCGATCACGTTATCATACCGCGTCGTGTAATTATCAAGGTTTCCCGCATTTATTTGATAGCGGCTGGCGGCAGAAAATGCGTCGTTCAAATCTCTTTTGTCGTTGACCAGAGTGTTCAATTCGTCCGCGCCGATGACGTCTTTTATTTCATTGAGCGTCGGATAAACAAGCAGCGCGCTGACCGAATTCCATTCATCGAGCAGATCCTGATGTTCTGCCGTCAGCGGAACGCCTTTCATTTCCGGATGGCGCGCGTAAAAAATCAGATCCGTTAGCTGCCACGGATCGGTCGCCCCGAGCTGGATGGCTTTAACGAGAGTTTTTAATTCTTCAAAAGTCCGCTCGCGAAGCCAATCTTCGTCGGCGGCATTCGGGCGCGGATCAGCCGTTTGATATTTAGCGGAATCGTCGCGGCGATTAATAAAAGACTGATTTTTGTCGAGTTCAAAAGACCTGTTTGCGCGGGTTTTGCCCGTGAACTTTTCAGTGCTCCGCGAAATCGACGGAATTGTCGGATTTTGAATTTTAAGATTTTCGCCAGCCATTTTCCAAACCTCAAAATAAATTAAACATTCGTATTAAG
>JBBQOA010000515.1:0-3648 GCA_038330465.1 Pyrinomonadales bacterium | reverse complement strand
AGCGTCGAGAGAACAAGATGTCCGGTCTCGGCGGCGAGCAGCGCGGTTTCAATCGTTTCGAGGTCGCGCATTTCCCCGACTAAAATCACATCCGGGTCTTGACGAAGCGAGCCGCGCAGAGCTTCGGCAAACGAGCGCGTGTCAACGTCAACTTCGCGCTGCGTGATAAAAGATTTTTTGTCCTTGTGCAAGAATTCGATCGGGTCTTCGACCGTCACGATATGGCAATTGCGGGTTTGATTGATATGATCGATCATCGCCGAAAGCGTCGTCGATTTTCCCGAACCGGTCGTTCCGGTAACGAGGATCAAACCGCGCTGTTCGTCGGCGATCTTGGTCAGGATCGGCGGCAGCCCGAGTTCCGAAAAGCTGCGGATATTGTCGGAAATTACGCGCGCGACGATTCCGATCGAATTGCGCTGCTGAAAAATATTGACGCGGAAACGTCCCAAGCCTGAAACGCCGTAACCGATATCAACCTCGTAGGCTTCCTTGAAATGCTGTTTCTGACGATTGGACATCATCGAAAAAGCCATCTCCAAAGTTTCTTCCTGATTCAAACGTTCGACGCCGGACAACGGTCGCAGTTCGCCATTGACGCGAATCACGGGAAAAGAAGCTGCTCTGAGATGCAAATCGGATGCGCCGAAGCTCATCGCCATTCGCAGTAAATCATCTATTCTGCTCGACATAAATAAATTTTGGACGTTTACGGGTTCGGTGAAAAGATTTTGCTTAGAGGGTTAGAAAGCCATTGTCGCCCGAGTTAAATTCTAACTTTTATTAAAGAGGCGCGTCAATGTTTTTTTTGAAAACTGCGATCAATTTCGGGTTTCGGTCTGAAGATCGCTGATTTGATGTTAAAAAGTAATTCAATTTGACTTGTTTGAATGTATCTCCATAAAATCTTTAGATTATGCAACCGCGCACCAAACGACAGAAAGAAATTCTCGAATATATCTCTAAATTTATCGAATCACGCGGCTACAAGCCATCTTACCAGCAGATTGCCAAACATTTTCAGCTTGCTTCAAAAGCGGCGGTCGCCAAACATATTGCGGCGCTCGAAAAACAAGGCTTGATCTCGCGCCGCCGCGAGAACGGCAGTTTTTCTCTGGAACTCTATCCGAAGGCGGTGATCAGCGATCTGGTCTGCCAGATCGAATGGCTCGAACTACCCGAAACGATCGGTTTTCTCGATGATTTCTGGGACGAAACGCTGCTTGTGCCGACCTTTCTGATTGTCGTTCATAAACCCGAAAAACTCTGCGCTTTTCGCGTCCTCAATGATTCGATGCTCGACGAGCATATTTGTGAAGGCGACATTGCATTGATCGAAAAACGTGCTTTTGCCCGCGACGGCGATATCGTCGTTTCCGTCATCAACGGCGATCGCGTGATCCTCAAACGCATCTTTCGCGACGGCGCCAACATCGAACTGCGTCCGTCGAACGCCCATTACGAACCGATCAAAGTTCCCGCCGACAAGATCGAGATCAAAGGTATTTTTCGCGGACTTATTCGACCGATAATTTGAGGGATAGCGGAAATTCTCTCGAAAAGTTGGCAGTTTGCAATTTGCTTACCGAAATTTGAAGGAGTATTCTAATTCCTTTGAATTATGTCTAAGAATCCGACACCAAACGCCAGTTACAGTTTAACTTTACGCATCAAGATCCATAACAAACCGGGAAAGCTCGGTGAAATTACGACCGCCATCGGACGCGCCGGCGGCGACATCGAAGCCGTTGACATCGTCTCGGTCGGCAAGGATTTTCTGATCCGCGACATCACCGTCAACGCTTCTTCCGAGCAGCACGACAAGGAGATCGTCAACGCCGTCAATATGATCGACGGCGTTGAGGTGATCAATGCTTCCGACCGGACTTTTCTGATCCATCTCGGCGGCAAGATCGAGGTCACTTCAAAAATTCCGCTCAAGACTCGTTCCGATCTATCAATGGCATACACGCCGGGCGTCGCGCGCGTCTGCGAAGCGATCGCCAAAGACCCCGAAAAGGCTTTTACGTTGACCATCAAAAAAAACACGGTCGCGGTCGTTTCCGACGGCACGGCGGTTTTGGGCTTGGGCGACATCGGACCAGCGGCGGCAATGCCCGTGATGGAAGGAAAATGTCAGCTTTTTAAGGAATTCGGCGGCGTTGACGCTTTTCCGATCTGTCTCGACACGAAAGATCCGCACGAGATCGTCGAAACCGTCAAACGGATCGCGGTCGCCTTCGGCGGCATCAATCTTGAAGATATTTCCGCGCCGCGTTGTTTTGAGATCGAGGAACGGCTCAAGCAAGAACTCGACATTCCGGTCTTTCATGATGACCAGCACGGCACCTCGGTCGTCGTTCTCGCGGCTTTGATCAACGCGCTCAAGATCGTCGGCAAAAAAATGGAAGACATCAAGGTCGTCGTCAGCGGAGTCGGCGCGGCGGGTGTCGCGTGCAGTAAGATCGTGATGGCGGCGGGCGTCAAAAACATCATCGGTTGCGACCAATCGGGCGCGATCTACGAGGGACGCGGCGAACATATGAACTGGGTCAAAGATTGGTATGCGCAAAACACCAATCCGCAAAAGGAAAAAGGCTCGATTCACGAAGTCATCAAAGGCGCGGACGTTTTCATGGGTTTATCGGTGCCGGGCGTGATCGACGAAAAAGATCTCGTCAATATGGCGAAAGACCCGATCATTTTCGCGATGGCAAACCCGATTCCCGAAATTATGCCTGAAGACGCCGCCGGATTGGTCGCGGTGATGGCGACCGGGCGGAGCGATTATCCGAACCAAATCAATAATGTATTGTGCTTTCCGGGCATCTTTCGCGGCGCCCTGAACTGCCGCGCTTCGCGGATCAACGAGGCGATGAAGCTTGCCGCCGCCAACGCGATCGCCGGCATCATCAGCGACGACGAACTCCATCCCGATTACATAATCCCGTCAGTATTTGACCGCCGCGTCGCCGAAGCGGTCGCGCATGAGGTCGAAGAAGCCGCTTATCAATCAGGCGTCGCCCGTCGTGAACGCACGGACAAAGACAGCGAGTTCTAGGATTTTCGAGAGTTTCGATTAGGATCAGGCTGCCAATGATTGGCAGCCTGATCCTTTGAACTTGAAATCCGGAACTGAATTCCCCGCTGACAAAACTATTACCCGCCGCTTGTATTAATCGATCCGATAATTTATTACAATTATTCTTATGGTTAAAACGCGGCTGAAAAAACTGACGATCGAGGAATTTGCCAATACGATCACGCACGGCTTCGGATTGCTTTTGAGCATCGCGGGTTTTATTACTCTCGTTTTATTAGCAAGCTTCAAAGGCGATTTTTGGTATATCGCGAGCAGCGTTCTCTATGGTTTATCGCTCGTCACGCTCTACGCGGCTTCGACCTTTTACCACAGCGCGAGTTCGCCCGACGAGAAAAGAATTCTGCAGATCGTTGATCACTGCTGCATCTATGTCCTGATCGCGGGTTCTTACACGCCTTTTACGCTGATCGTTCTGCGTGCGGGAATTGGTCAAAAGCTATTTATTTTTGTTTGGATATTTGCGCTCGTCGGGATTCTCCTGAAGATATTTTTCGCTGACCGTTTTCCGGTTATTTCGGTGCTTTCTTATCTGGTCATGGGTTGGA
>JBBQOA010000514.1:0-3660 GCA_038330465.1 Pyrinomonadales bacterium | reverse complement strand
TGTTTAGAGTCCAACATCAGTTTGAAAACCTCCGCGCTTCGTCGACGGTTTCACGCTGAAGCGTGGACTCTAAACATTATCCTTTGACACAAACGACTTGCTTCAATTCCGCGACGATTTCGACAAGGTCGGACTGGTTGCGCATAACCTGTTCGATGTCTTTATACGCGCCCGCTGTTTCTGTGCGCGACAAGCCCAAAGTCTTAAACCGCCAGGCTAGCGATACTTGAATTTATGTAGCTTTTTGCAAAAAAACTGAAAAATTTCTTTATTTTTCTTATTTTGTTTATGCTAAAATTTTGTTTATGGAAACAATGACTTTAACAATTGAAGTTCCGCAAAACATTGGCGCGATTTTGGAAGAGAAAGCGAAGAATCAAGGCAAAGATGTTAATTCCTACGTCGAAGAATTGATTGAAAAAGATATTGACCAAAGAAAAACTCTTGAAGAAATTCTCGCACCGATCAGAAAAAACTTTGCCGACAGCGGAATGAACGAAGAAGATTTTGACGCGCTCATCGAAAGCGAAAGGCAAGCAATGTGGGAAGAAAAAAATGCCGTCTGAAATTATTCTGGCGGTTTTTGATACGAACATTTTCCTTCAATCATTGCTCAATCCGAACAGCATCGCCGCAAGTTGTTTTGAAACTGTCCGCCGCGGCAAAGTAAAACTTTTCGTTTCAAAAGATACGCTCGCTGAAGTCCGCGATGTTATTTTAAGACCGAATATTCTTGCCCGCTTGCCCGATGCCGATGCCCCGCAGATCGAAGCCTTTATCGAAGATATTTCAAATATTTCAACATTAATCAGTTCGGTGCCGGAAAGTTTCAAGTTTCAGCGCGACCCCAAAGACGAAATTATTATCAATCTCGCCGTCGTTTCGAAAGCCGCATACATCGTCAGCCGCGATAAAGATTTGCTTGATTTGACGGACGGCTTTACCGGCGACTGCAAAGAATTTCGCCAAAAATTCAGACCGCTGAAAGTTGTCGAACCACTTGAATTTCTGCGAATTGTCGAAGAATAAAGAATTGTCATTAAGCTCATAAAAATTGGAGCATCGCAAGCGGATTCGCGCCCGCTGTTCCCGAGCGTGGCAAGCCAAAGTCTTAAACCGCTGGACCAACGATGTTCGAGGGAACTACAACACTTTTAGGGAAAGTGCCCCTGAAAACTTGCTTTGAATATTTTCAGAACTATCAAGAGGTAGATCTTCGTTGCAAATCCATCCTGCGGCTGGCTTCTTAAGCCATTCAACCGGAATAGATAAGGCAATCGGATAATGAATTGAGCGAACACCTCTAAGTCTTAAACCGACATTATCCAAAAATGCCGAAACTAAAATTAAACGCCCAATTTGAATACTTGTTCGGCGTAAATGTGGGAGTAATTTAGTAATTTCATCTGAAGGAGTGTTATTAAGAAACCATTTAGAATTGCATTCATAACTGACTTCTCGAGTGGGAATATGTGTTGTTGCAAAAATTGCCCATCCATCAGGTAAGCCGTCCATTGTGCGAATGTCATTAGGGTTTGCTGCAATCGGGGTTGGTTCATCTGACGGATCAACACTATCAATCACACAAGTCGTTTTTGCTGTCCATCGGGCAAGCAACAACTTTTCTTCTTTAATCAAACTTTTAGAATGTTTATTGCCTAAAATAAGGGGTGAAAGAATGGGTTTGATTTTCGATTCAAGTTGGCTCATCCAACCAATATTACATTTATCGCAAACATAACCGCTTCGATAACTGTCATAATTCATCGTTCTTTTAGCCTCATTTTTGAAAAAAATCTCTCCATTATCTGTGAAATGATTTTTACTTTCGTTGAAGGTGGTCGAAGAACGCTTAATATTTAATAAATCGAGTATCCAATTAGATATTACATGTTCATCAGATTTGAATGAACCATTCTGTTCACAAAAAATACAAGTATTACGTTTTATTTTCATAACATTTTTCCTATCCTTTCACGCAAACGACTTGTTTCAATTCCGCGACGATTTCGACAAGGTCGGACTGGTTGCGCATAACTTCCTCAATGTTCTTGTATGCGCCCGGAATTTCGTCGATCACGCCGGAGTCTTTACGGCATTCGACGCCGCGCGTCATCCGCTCCAAATCCTCGCGGGTGAAGCGTTTTTTCGCCGCCGTCCGCGACATTTTTCTTCCTGCGCCGTGTGAGCAGGAATTATAACTTGCGGGATTTCCCAAGCCTTTGATGATGAACGATTTCGCGCCCATCGAGCCGGGAATGATCCCGAAACGTCCCGTTTCAGCGTTGATCGCGCCTTTGCGGGTGACGAAAACCTTTTCGCCGAAATGCTTTTCTTCCGCCACGTAATTATGGTGGCAATTGACCGCGATCTCGGGACGAAACTCTTTTTGCCCATTAAACATTCGGTTGAATGATTTAAGCAGGCGTTTCATCATTACTTCACGGTTCATCAACGCATAACTTTGCGCCCAAGCGAGATCGCGCCAATAATTCTTGAACTCTGGGGTTCCTTGAATAAAATAGGCGAGATTCGGATCTGGAAGCTCGTTCAGACGATGCAGCGTTTTCGCCGTCGCGATATGACGTTCGGCAACTTCCTTTCCGATATTACGAGAACCGGAATGAAGCATTAGCCTAACATTGTCTTCGGTGTCGAGACAGACTTCCAAAAAATGGTTTCCTCCGCCGAGCGTGCCGAGCTGTCTCATCGCTTTGACCTTGCGGTCTTGAACGCCTTTGTGCAGTTCGTCAAAGGTTTCCCAGCCCGCCCAGCGCGAAGCGTGCCAATCGGTTTCTTTATGCGCGTTGAACCCGACCGGAATCGCACGTTCGATCTCGTGCCGCAGATCTTTCAATTTGCCGTCAAGAATACCGCTTTTAAAAGGTGTTTTGACCGCCATCATTCCGCAGTTATGCACGAAAACATCGGCTTCGAGCGCGAAATTGTGATATTCGGGCACGGTCAAACAATAAACATCTTCGCGTTCTGTAAGAGCTTCGACGGACACAACTTTGTGATTGTAACCGTGCGACTTACGACGATGATTATGAAGTCCGATTCCGCTTTTCACTTTTTCGCCGCAAGTTTCGCAATCATACAAACGATTGGCGATTTCCTTGGATTTGGCGCGACCTTTTTCGCTTTGGTTATACGAAACAAGAAATTGCTTTCCGCGCAAACCGTTTCCGGCAACCGACATTTTGAAATGTTCGGGATTTTCTTCCATATATTTCAAAATGTTTTTTGTTCCGCGCTTGGCAAAATAAGAATGACCTTCGGCAGTTTGAGCTTTGTCGGCAATTGCTTTCTTGCGTTTTGCTTCAAACTCCGCCGATTGCCAATGTTCGTTTCGTTCGACCAAACCTCGATGATAAGCCGAATGTTCCGAAGCACTCATAAATTCCAGATTTTCGGGACGATTATCGGCTTCATCAAAATTTTTGTGATGAATTATCGTTTTATCGTTCTCAAATCGCGGAACTTTGCCAAGCAAACCGCTGCGGGCGACGATCCAATGCGCTTTTTGCATTCTGCCCGAATAATTTTGCCGAACGAGAATGTAACCGTCTTTATCCGTTTGACGATAAAGCGGCATTAGCGATTCGTCGGCTTTCAAATCTTTTGCTGGCGAGAAACTTCCGTCACGAAGCATAAATT
>JBBQOA010000513.1:0-3661 GCA_038330465.1 Pyrinomonadales bacterium | reverse complement strand
TGGCGATTGAATCAAGGGGTGAAAAAGATTTTGTCTTCGAAATTCTGCAGATTTATTGCGAGAATGCCGGAAAACAGATTTCGCTGTTAAAAAACGATTTGCAGAATCGGGATGCCAAAGCGATTGAGCGGCGGGCGCATCATTTAAAAGGCAGCAGTGCCAATGTCGGGTTGGAAAAATTGACCGGATTGTTCGAAGATCTTCAAAGTCAGACGAATTTAGAGAATTGGGAACAGATTGAAAGTTTAATATCGGAAACGACGGAAAATTTTGAATTTATCAAACAGAGAATTATTTGAGAGAGAAAATTTATGAAAGCCGAAAAGCAAAAAAACGCCGCCCTCGAAATGCAGGAAGACGGCAACATAGATAAAATTCGGGACATTTTGTTCGGTTCGCAATCGCGCGATTTTGAACGCCGCTTCACGCGGATGGAAGATCGGATGATCAAGGAAATTTCCGATATGCGCGACGATACGCGGAAAAAGCTCGACGCGCTCGAAGAATATATCAAATCGGAAGTCAGTTCGCTGACCGATCGTTTGATGGGCGAACAAAATTCGCGTGCTGACGCGGTCAAGGAATTGTCGGGCGAGCTCAAAGATCTTTCGCATAATCTTGACAAAAAGGTGACGGTCATCAACGAGCAAACCGCCAAATCGGAAAGCGATCTGCGCCAGCAGATTCTGACGCAATCGAAAAATCTGTCGGACGAAATTCAAAAACGGCACAACGATCTGCTCAATTCATTGGAACGCGAATCTTCAGAGATCCGCGAAGACAAAACCGACCGCACGGCACTCGCGGAACTTTTCACGGAAATGGCGATGCGTTTGACGAACGAATTCAAATTACCAAGCGCCGATTAAAAAAAGGTTTCGGATTCCAAGTTCCAAGTTCCAAGTTTCATATTTGATTTGGAACTTGGAACTTGGAGC
Source organism: Pyrinomonadales bacterium (assembly GCA_038330465.1). GTDB lineage: Bacteria > Acidobacteriota > Blastocatellia > Pyrinomonadales > Pyrinomonadaceae > JAFDVJ01. The sequence goes on along the minus strand of JBBQOA010000513.1, from coordinate 2,723 downwards.
CTGAAACCCGAAACCTAAAAAAATGCCCCAAAGCATTTCACAAAAAGAGATTCCAATTCCTTCAAATAATGCCGAGACGCCTGAACTTGTTTCAAATGGCGTAAATTTGCGAAATGATCTCGGGGAACTTCGTAAAATTCTCGTTCAATCCGAAGAGGTTAGCGAGGTTTTGCCAGCCGCGATGAAACGTCGCGCTCAAAAAGACAATCAACTTGCCGAAGCGACCCTGCCGCTCGTCGAAGAAAATATTCGACAATCCGTTCAACGAAATCCGCGCATTTTAGCCGAAGCGATTTTTCCGATCATCGGTCCGGCGATTCGCAAAGCGATTGCCGAAGCGCTCAGCCAAATGGTTCAATCGCTCAATCAAACGCTCGAAAACAGCTTTTCTCCGAAGGGTTTAAGATGGCGTTTGGAAGCGATGCAGACCGGCAAACCGTTTGCCGAAGTCGTGATGCTCAACAGTTTGATCTACCGCGTCGAACAGGTTTTTCTGATCCATAAAAAGACCGGCATTTTGCTTCAGCACGCGACCTTGAATTCGGCGGAAGATCAGGACGGCGAGATGGTTTCGGCGATGCTCACGGCGATTCAGGATTTCGTTCACGATTCGTTTCAAACGTCGGAAGACGCGACGCTCGACGCGCTTAGAGTAAAGGATTTGTCGGTTTGGATCGAAAACAGTCCCGATGCCATTCTCGCCGCCGTCATTCGCGGCACGGCGCCGCTTAATTTGCGCGAAATTTTCCTTGAAGCGATCGAGCAGATTCAGTTTGAACAGGAAAACGATTTGGTCAAATTTCAGGGCGATACCACGATTTTCGATGACACGAAACCTGTTTTAGAAGATTGTCTGCAAATGCAGCTTGGCGAAAAAGACGCTGCGAAAAGCAAAATTTTCACGCCGTTCAATGTTTTGGCAAGCATCTTGACGGTTTTAATTTTAGTCGGCGGATTTTTTTACGTGCGGGATTCTTGGCGTTGGTCGAATTATGTCGAACATTTGAAAAACGAGCCGGGAATCGTCGTCACGGAAACGGGACGCGGTTGGTTCAAACACGAAATCGAAGGCTTGCGCGACGATTTGGCGGTCGATCCGCAAGCGATTTTGGGCGAATACGGCTACGATGGCGGGGATGTTGAATCACACTGGCGCGCCTTTCAGGATTTGAGTCCGCAATTTGTTCTCAAGCGGGCGACAGAATTGCTCGATCCGCCGCCGACCGTCAATCTTTCGTTGGACGACGGAGTTTTAACAGCCGAAGGCGTCGCCGCACCCGAATGGTTTGCCGAAGCGAAAAAGATCGCGGTTGCCGTCACCGGCGTCAAAGAATTTCGCGTCGGATTTGCGACTTTGAAAACCGAAATCGAATCAAAAAGCATTGCGTTTAACTGCGGAACGACCGATTTTGCGGATAATCAGGCGGAGACGCTGAAAAGTTTGCTGAAAGATCTTGAAAATCTGGGCGATTTGGCGAAAAATACGAAAAAGAAATTTCGTGTTGAAATTGAGGGACACGCCGACCTGAGCGGGACGGATGACATCAATGCCGAGATCAGTCAGGCGCGCGCCGACAAAATATTAGCGGGATTTTTTGCTAAATCCGAAAATTTAAAGCAATATAGTCAAAACTTCAAAGCCGTCGGAGTCGGCGCGGGCGGAAATTCGGCGGAATGCGCCGTCAAGTTTCACGTCTTTTTAGAATAATGGCAATTCAAAAAAAAGTTTGTATGTTGGGCGCGACCGGCGTTGGCAAAACAAGTCTTGTCCGGCGGTTCGTGCAGAGCATTTATTCGGAAAAATATCACACGACGATCGGCGTTAAGATCGACAAGAAATTGGTCACGGTCGGCGACATGGAAGTCAATTTGCTGCTCTGGGATTTGCAGGGCGAAGACGAAACTTTCAAAATTCGTCCGGCTTTTCTGCGCGGCGCGTCCGCCTATTTTATCGTTGTCGATCTGACGCGCCACGAAACTTTTCTGACGGCTTTTTCGATCCAGCAAATGGTCGAGCGCGAAGTCGGGAAATTGCCGTTTCTCGTGCTCTTTAACAAAAACGACCTGACCGAAAAGTTTGACGTTCTGCCGACGGAAATGGAACAAATGATCAATTACGGCTGGAAAATGTTTCGCACCAGCGCAAAATCGGGCGAACGCGTCGAAGAAGCGTTTCAGAAGTTAGCCGAAAAAATGATCACACCCGATTGTGCCTGAACGGATTTGCCGAAAGCGAAAGTTTTCAATAAACTATATTTCTTGCCCTTGTAGCTCAACGGTAGAGCGCGCGGCTCATAATCGCTCGGTTACAGGTTCGAATCCTGTCGAGGGCATTCAAATTTTTTATAGATGTTGTAATACCAAATCGCGTTAAAAATGAGGTTCAATATTAGCCGAAAGCTCTTAGCTGACAGCTTTTAGCTAAGATTTTGAAACTCTTTTTATTCAGCAGCACGGGGCGTTGTTGCATAAATAGGTCGCGGAAACGATGAAATGGTAAGATTTTTCTACCATGAAAAAAAAAGCCACCTATCTAATCCGCAACTGTAAAGATTATAACCGAAGTTTACGTCTGCGCGGAAGTATGACGTTTGGTATTTCTCAGGAATTGATTGACAATTGGATCGTTTTGGAGAAAAGCGGCGGGCGCGGGCGATCTGTGCAATATAGCGCGGCGGCGATCATCGCAATGGCTTCCGTAAAGTTCGTGTTTCAACAAGCGG
>JBBQOA010000512.1:0-3692 GCA_038330465.1 Pyrinomonadales bacterium | reverse complement strand
TTCGGCGTAAGCGGGCGAAGATTTTGCCGATGGCGAATTGGTCGGCGAAACCGTTTTTGTTTTGGGCGTTGTTTGCGAAAAACAAAATTGTGAGAAAATCACGATACAAAGTGCGGTAAAAACAGCTTTCGGTAAGTTCATAAGTTAGTTTGCTTCAGCATCAAAGGTTTTTTCATCCAAAGTTTGATTGTCGGCAAAGGTCGTTAAAACGAATTTCCATTCAATTTCAGTCGTTCCGTTTTGACCCGTGATCGAATAATTTAAGCGGTAATCGTGCGGCATCATGAGACCTTTTTCCGTTTTGAAATCGGCAAAGTCTTCGACGATCTTCAAACGCGTTTCGCTTTGCCGTGCCGATTCGTCAATCGTTTTACCGATCCCGGCGGAAGAAGTTCGTTTGTATTCGGTTCGAACGTGGCGAAAAGTTTCTTTGTCAAAATACAATTTTATATCAATATCGCCGCCGCCTTTGGGTGAATAGCCGAGCGCATAAACTTCTTTTCCGTTAATTTTTTTCGTGCCGTCAAAAGAAAGTTTTGCTTTGTTGCCGGTCAGATTGGCGAGCGCCCACGAGGTCGAAAGCGTTCCGCCGAGCAAACTTTCTTCAAGCAGCACATTATTGGACAAAACAAAATTACCGAGAATCGAACGAACACCGGCGCGGACATACGCGACTTTGGTTTTATTGCCGTCGTAGCTGAATTTTTCTAAAGGATAATCAATGGCGTTGAGATTCATTCCGAAAAAATTTTTGGCGCCGGTCGAAGCCAAAACAACTCTGCCTTGTGCCGTCAGATTTTTTTGCGAAACAAATGTCACCAAAACATCGCCGATGACCATCTGGCTTTTAATTGCCGCCCGTGCCTCGGCTGTCCCGATCGACTCGAGATGTTTTGCCAGAACATCTTCGGCTTTCATTTTTTGGGAAAATGCGGAGACGGAAAAAACGACAAGAAGCAAAAAGCCTGCCGCGAAATTAAAAATTTTCATAAATTTTACCTCGCAAGAAAAGTTTAGATCGTTGCTGCTACATTACACGAAATTTCCTCTGCGGCGCAATCCTTTTCGTCGCCCGAAAATGCCTCGCACGAATCTATTTCGAGATCTTTATCGGTTTCGGTAACGCCGTCGCCGAAAGTTTGGCGCGCCGTCAAAGTTTCGAAATAAGTCGTGATATTGTCGAGGATCTCGGTCGCCGAATGCGAATGATAGAGCGTTTGCCGAAATTGGGCGCCGCCGACCAAGCCTTTCGTAAATTGTCCGGCAAGCTGTTTCATTTTGCCGAGCGCAGGCATTTCGGGCATTTCTTCGCGAACCATTTCAAAGAATTCGAGCAGCACGGCTTTTTTTTCCGCTAAATCGGGCTGAAAAATTTCGCGCCCGTTGAGCGCGTCGTCAAATTGGCGAAAGATCCACGGATTCTGCATCGAACCGCGCCCAATCAGAATTCCGTCGCAATTTGTTTCGCGCCAGCGGCGCATTCCGTAATCGATCGTCGTGATGTCGCCGTTGCCCGAAACCGGGATCTTGACGGCGTCTTTGACCGCGCCGATCAGCTCCCAGTTCGCCATTCCTTTGTAGCCTTGTTCGCGCGTGCGTCCGTGCACCTGAAGATGTTCGACGCCGCAGTCTTCCGCCAATTTAGCGACCTCGACGCAGTTGATCGTCGAATCCGAAAAACCGACGCGGATCTTTAAGGTCAGCGGGATCGTGATCGCCGCCTTGATCGCCTTGAGAATGATCTCCATTCGCGGCATATCTTTGAGCAGCGCCGAACCGCCGCCGTGTTTGACGACCTTCGGTGCCGGACAGCCGCAATTGACGTCCAAAATGTCCGCGCCGACATCTTCCGCCATCTCGGCGCCGAGCGCCATCCGTTCAGGCTGTCCGCCGAAGATCTGGACGGCAAACGGACGTTCTTCTTCGTCAAAACGCATCTGTCGTTTTGATTTCGGATTGTGGCGCGTCAAGCCTTCAACGGAGATAAATTCGGAGACGACGAGCCCGACGCCGCCGCGCCGTTTGATGAGGCGGCGAAAAGTGTAATCCGTGACGCCCGCCATCGGCGAAAGAATGAGCGGCGGATCGATATCGATATTTCTGATCTTGAAAGGCTTCATTTCTTAAACTGCCGCTTTTTTCTCCGGTTTCGGCGGGGCAGCCCATAAACCTAAAATGTCTTCGTCCTCAAAGATCTTGTCTTTTTTGACCATCCGTTCGAGATTCGCTAAAAGTTTTTTTGCCAGCTCGGCGGAAGCGATTCGGTATGTGCGCTGCCCGTCCTGCGGAACTTCAATAATTATTTGACCCATATTGTTAAAAATTATAACACAACGAATGGCTTCGCTGATCTTTCAGATCTTGCAAAATTTCTCGGATTTGGTCAAATTTATCCGCTTGTGTTTCGCGGGTTTTGAGCTCGCGAAGTTGGCAGATCTTATTTATCTTGATTCCAAATTAGATCAAATCCCGAGAGCTTTTTACCTAAACCGAATTCGATCTTGAGAGCCTCGGAGCGGGTCAATGTGTTGGGATAAAAGATTTTTTGCGGTTCTACTTCATCGGCTTCGTCAACTTCGGCTTCTTCGATGTTAATTCCGAGCAGATAGCGGCGCGGAAAAATATTGCTGAACGTAAATTTTCCGTTCTTGTCGGTAAATTCTGTGTAATTATTGCGGGTATCGTTTTCATCCTGCTTTGTTTCGGGAATCAAAAGAACTTCGATGTTTTCGAGCGGCTGACCGTCGCGATCTTTAACCGTTCCTTCGAGGACGTTTTTGATGTCGGGGAAAAAACTTTCACGCACACAGCCTTTTCCGTTCAGATCTATTTCACGCGCTGAATCGTCTTTACCGCTGCTCAGTAATTCGTAGATTTCAGGCAGATAAACTTGCAGTTGATATTTTCCGGCTTTTAGACCGGACACTTCATAATCGCCCTGATCGTCTGTCAAAATCGTTTTGCTGACGCCGTTTCCGGTCAGCAACAAAGGAATTCCGGCGAGCGTCATATCATCGAAACGATTCAATCCCGGATCAAAACCAAACCCGAAGACCGAGCCGAGTATTTTCCCGTTCCGATTTCCGCGCGGAATATTTCGGAGATATTTCAAATCGTCAGCCGCTTTGGTAAGCGATTTGGTTCCGCCGCATTCTCCGACGCTCAATGCGCCGCTTTCTTCATCGTGATAAGCATAAACAAGATAAATTTCGTCTTTTTTGAACGGAAAGTAATTACAGTCGCCGGGACCGAATTCGGTTCCCGTGTCGATTTCAACAATCTTATCTTTCGCGCCCAGAAAATTTTCTTTGACCTGAAAAGTAATTCTTTCCTTCCACGAAGTTCGGCGTCCGCCGTCTTCCGGCTTTTCGCGGGATTCAACTTTTAGAACTTTGCCGACAAAAACGGCGGATGCGCGGTTGGTTGCTTCACAACTATTCGGGGCGTTGCACCAGCAAGCCAAAAGCTGTTGAGCGCTTCCGAGCAAAAGCGTCAAAATAAGTGTGTAGATAGAAAGACCGGTTTTTCGTTCCATAAAGCCTTAAAGATTTTAAAGTTCAAAGGTTACGATGCGCTCAAAGAGGACATTGGTTTTATTTGGCGTTTTTCGCGTCGAATTCTTTTTTGCTGTTGCGGAGCACGAAAATGATGCTGATGAAGATCAACAGGAACGAAAAAATTGTCAGCAGAAT
>JBBQOA010000511.1:0-3697 GCA_038330465.1 Pyrinomonadales bacterium | reverse complement strand
AAACCGAATTTGGCGGCGGCGCGGCGCAATGCCATGCTTTCGGCATTGCTCGACGAATTGCCGTAGGTTTCCAGATCTTCGTCTTCCTGTCCGGTCGCTTCGCGGTAAACGACGCCTTCCAAACACGGGATCGAAAGCCGGATCGTCAGAATTAATTTACCGGCGATCGAATCGATCGAGCGAATTTCATAACACCAGCCGGGCGCGAAATGATCGAGATATTTGACGGCGTCGTGCCACGCCAGATAAAGAATCTCTTTGCCGCCCTGCCGCCGTTTTCGCAGATGTTTCTGGGCGATCGGTTTTGACAGATCCTTGACGATCTCGCGGATCGAGCGCGTTTCCGGCTTTGTTTCGACGGTTTGATTTTCAGTTGTTTCAAGTTCGGTGATTGCTTGTGTTGCCATTTTTAGTTAATCCTTATAAATCAATAATCGTTTCATCTGTGAAACATTAGCAAAGAATTGATTTGAAATCAAACCGAATTTCTTTGCCGGCACTTGCGAAGATAATTTTCGAGGTCATTTTTTGACAATTCGGGCGGATTGAACCGGCGACCTTCATCGTGGTTTAATTGAGCGTCAAATTAATCATTCTAACTAGAGTTTGAGAAACTTTTCAGCCGAAAATTTGTCATTTTATTTGGAAACCGAACTTTATGAAATTAGTTACAGCCGAAGAAGCCGTTAAAAATATCAATTCGGGCGATCACGTTTTTATTCAAAGCGTTGCCGCCGCTCCGCAAACATTGATCAAGGCGATGACCGCGCGGGCACGGGAACTGCGCGGCATTGAAATTTATCATCTTCATACCGAAGGCGTCGCGCCGTATATCGCGCCGCAACACGCGAAAAGTTTTCACACCAACGCGCTATTTATCGGGGCGAATGTGCGCAGTGCGGTGGCATCGGGCGAAGCCGACTATATTCCTTCGTTTCTGAGCGAGGTTCCGCAGCTTTTCCGGCGGGAAATTCTGCCGATCGAGGTCGCTTTGATTCATGTTTCGCCGCCTGACCGACACGGATTTTGCTCACTCGGCACCTCGGTCGATGTCACGCTGGCAGGAGTTCAGATGGCGGAATGCGTGATCGCGCAGATCAATCCGAAGATGCCGCGCACCCACGGCGACGGTATTATACACGTCAAGGAAATTGATTTTGCGGTCGAAGTGACGGACGAAATTCTCGAATTTCCGCGGGTCGAATTAACTGCCGAAGAAATCGCCATCGGTAAGCATTGCGCCGAGCTGACCGAAGACGGCGCGACCTTGCAGATGGGCATCGGCGCGATTCCGAATGCCGTTCTGATAGCGCTCAGGAATCACCGGGATCTCGGCATTCACACCGAAATGTTTTCCGACGGTTTGATCGATCTGCTCGAATCAGGGGTCGTCAACGGCAAATTGAAAAAGGTTCATCCGCACAAGGTTGTCGCGAGTTTTACGATGGGGACGCGGCGGCTTTATGATTTTATTGATGACAATCCCGAAATCGTAATGCTCGATGTCGCCTACGTCAATGACCCGATGGTGATCCGCCGGAATCCGAAAGTGACAGCGATCAACAGCGCGATCGAGGTTGATCTGACCGGACAGGTGTGCGCCGATTCGATCGGCACGAGGCTTTATTCCGGCGTCGGCGGACAGATGGATTTTATTCGCGGTGCATCTTTGAGCCTCGGCGGAAAACCGATCATCGCCCTGCCTTCGGTGACGGGCAGGGGCGAGTCGAAAATCGTCCCGTTCTTAAAAGAAGGCGCCGGCGTCGTGACGACCCGCGCGCACGTTCATTATGTCGTCACCGAACACGGCGCGGTCAATCTCTACGGCAAAACTCTGCGTCAAAGAGCGAAAGAATTGATAAAGATCGCCCATCCCGCTCACCGCGAAGAGCTTGAGCGGCGAGCCTTTGAGCGATTCAGAACGCTCAACTAATTGAAGCAAGGACAGGATTAGAAATAAACTCAATCGTTGAGAGGCGGTCTCTGACCGCTTTCCACGCGAGTTGCGAGGCTTCGACGGTCGGAAACCGCCTCTTAACGGAGCAAATGCCGGTCGTTCGCAACATCGCCGTCAAACCGTCACGGCTTCGCGGTATTCGCCCCAGACTTTGCGCAGACGATGCGAGATTTCGCCGACCGTGACATCGCTTTCGACGCATTCAAGGATTCGCGGCAGCAGATTTTCGGTGCCGCGTGCCGCTTCTTCGACCTTCGATAAAGCCGTTTCAGCTTTTACGGCATCGCGCCGCGCGCGCACGGCGCGGGTTCTCTCGATCTGTTCGCGTTCGATTCGGGCGTCAACTCTGAGGATCGGAATCTTCGTTTCTTCTTCGATTTGAAATTTGTTGACACCGACGACGATCGCTTCCTCGCGTTCGACCGCTTTTTGATAAACATACGCGGCTTCTTGAATTTCACGCTGCGGAAAGCCGTTTTCGATCGCTTTGAGCATTCCTCCCATGGCATCGATCTTGTCGATGTAATCAACCGCTTTTTGTTCTAATTCGCTGGTCAATTCCTCGATTGCGTAGCTTCCGGCGAGCGCATCGACAATATCGGCGATGCCCGATTCGTGCGCGATCACTTGCTGCGTCCGCAGCGCGATCCGCGCCGCCGTTTCGGTCGGCAGGCTCAAGGCTTCGTCCATCGAATTCGTGTGCAAGCTTTGCGTTCCGCCAAGCACGGCGGCGAGCGCCTGAATCGTCGTCCGGACAATATTCACTTCGGGTTGCTGCGCCGTTAGCGTCGAACCGGCGGTTTGCGTGTGAAAACGAAGCATCAAAGATTTCGCGCTTTGCGCGCCGAACCGCTCTTTCATAATGCGCGCCCACAGACGGCGGGCGGCGCGGAATTTCGCGACCTCTTCCAAAAGGTTGAGATGCGAATTAAAAAAGAACGAAAGACGCGGCGCAAAATCGTCAACTTTGAGCCCGACCGAGATCGCCGCCTCGACATAGGCGATGCCGTCTGCCAATGTAAAAGCGATTTCCTGCGCGGCGGTCGAACCGGCTTCGCGGATGTGATAGCCCGAGATCGAGATCGTGTTCCAGTTCGGCACTTCCGCAGCGCAGAATGCAAAAGTGTCGGTGATCAAACGCATCGATGGTTTCGGCGGAAAGATATAAGTTCCGCGCGCGATGTATTCCTTCAAAATATCGTTTTGGATCGTGCCGCCGAGTTTATCGAACGCGACGTTTTGCCTTTTGGCGACCGCTAAATAAAGACACAACAGCGTCGAAGCGGTCGCGTTGATCGTCATCGAGGTCGAAACCGTATCGAGCGGAATGCCGTCAAGCAGGGTCAGCATATCGTCCAAGCTGTCGATCGCGACGCCGACCTTGCCGACTTCGCCCGCGGCAAGCGCGTCGTCGGAATCAAGCCCGATCTGTGTCGGCAGATCAAAGGCGACCGACAAACCGGTCGTGCCTTGCGAAAGCAGATATTTGTAGCGCGCGTTCGATTCTTCGGCGGTTGCAAATCCGGCGTATTGGCGCATCGTCCAAAAACGTCCGCGATACATATTCCGGCGCACACCGCGCGTGTAGGGAAATTCGCCCGCCGCGCCTAAATCGGTTTCATAATTAAAATGTGAATTTGTCGGATTAAAGTCGTTGGGCAATTCGATGCCCGAAGAAGTCTCGAATTTTTCGCGTCTTTCGCTCATATTGTCAAGATTTTAACGCAAAGAAGGCAGAAC
>JBBQOA010000510.1:0-3714 GCA_038330465.1 Pyrinomonadales bacterium | reverse complement strand
CCGTTTTCGATTCCGACGAGCTCGGTGGTGTCGGATTCGGGCGCGGCGCAATGACGATTCTTTGATTCGGGGTCGCGGTCGGATTTGGTGTCGGCGGAACGATGACCGTGTTGACTTTTGGCGTCGTGTCAACCTTTCTGGTCGGCTCAGGCGTTTCCTGCGCCGAAACAATCTGGAAACTTAGGCAGCACAGCACGCACAGGAAAAGCGTTAAAAACTTTTCGTTCGAGTTTCTTAAATTGAGACTTAACTTAAACTTTTTCATTAAAATATAAATTTTCTTACCGCAAACTCGCCATCAGTTCGCCCTGCTGCGTGACGGAATTGAGCAATTCGATCTTGTTCTGATAAGAAGTGAAAAGAATCTGTTTCGCGTCCTCGTTTTTCGGATTTTTCCTGACTTCCTTCTTCAACTTGCTGATGGTATCGTTGACTACCGCCAGATTTTTCTCGTAAGAAAATCGCGCCGCCGGTTTCAAAACCTCGTCTTTATTGCCGTCAACGGTTTTTTCGAGCCGCGCGATCGTCGTCACATAGTTTTCTTCGCCGTCCAGATATTTCGGTGTTCGGATAACCACCGGTTGGGGCGAAAAATCATCATTTCGTGACGGACCTTTTTCCGGTATTCTTTCGTTTCTTTCGGCGTTAACCGCTTGTTGAACTTCAGTTTGCGGCGGTCTTGATTTTGTTTCCTTTGCGACAACAACATCCGGCGGCGTAGTTTCAATCGGTAAGTTTACTACTTGCGGGATTGTCTTGTTCGGAGCGGTTTGTTGGACAACCGGCGGAACAGACGCGACACCTTTATCTTCCTGTTTGACAACGATCAGCGCCGAAACAACGCCGACGATCAGCAGAAGACTGCCGAACGCGACGACTTGCGGATTGAGCAAACTCAAACCCGAAGCAAACGATAAAAGTTTCTGCCAAAAGCTGCGGTTGCGGCTTTGAATTTCGATCGAATCATTGATCTTTGTCCACAGACGCTGTGTCGGGACAAGCGTATTGAATTCCTGTTCGAGCGCGTTAAAAGCAAACGCCGTTTCTTCTTCGACCTCGGCGAGAAGAATCGCGCATGGGTCGCAAAGGGCGAGATGCCGCGCAATTGATTGCGACAATTCGGGGGCAAGTTCATTGTCTAAAAAGGCTTGCAGTGTTCCTTCGTCGTAACATTTTTCCATCATTGTATATCTCTCCCGATCTTGCCGTAAAACCGCACGAATTCTTTGCGCGCCCGCGCGACGAATTGTCCGATGCTCGTTTCATTGAGCGACAGACTTTCGGCGATTTCCCTGTAAGACAATCCTTGTTGTTTCAAAATCAGGCAGCTCCTTAACGGCTCTTTTATTTTATTCAAAGCCCGTTGAATCTCGCTTGTCGATTCCCTTTGCTCGTAATCGGATTCAACCGAATAAATACTGACTTCCGCTGTTTCTTTGACGTAGTTTTCGTCCCGCGTGTTCGCCCGAATGTTTCCGCGAACCGTATTTCGCGCCACGTTGATCGCGACGCGGATCAGCCACGGACGGAGCATTTCCGCGTCGGCAATCGAATCCAGATTGTTATACAGGCGCAGAAAAACTTCCTGCGTCACGTCTTCCGCAAGTCCGGAATCTTGCACAACTGACCGCGCCGCCCGAAAGACAGTCCGATGGTGAAGCGTAAAAGCTTCATCAAATACGATTTTTTCTTTCTGAGCTACTGTCGCTTGCTCGGACATCACGTCCACAAATATTTCCGCGCCTTCGTTCATTTTCAGCATCACAAATGTGCTTGCTAACTAAAATACACCACTCATTACATTTTTGTGACAAAAAATTTGTCAACGGCAAACCTCTCCACCAGGTAACGCGCTTTTTTCGTGAGATTCGGGGCAATGAGGACAAACCGTCGCCCCTCCATTTTCCGAAATTTTTCCTAAAAACTCAAAACATTCAATTTCTGCACAATTTCAGGTGAAAAACTTTCTTCATTCTGCGTTGTCACCAAAAATGTATGACTTTTATCGCGTTCGTCGGCGATTTCGCTCAAAACCTCTTCAAAAGAGTTGTTTTCAAAAGTCTCGACAAACTTCGGATCGACCGTCGCGAGCCGTTTCAGGCATTCCGATAAATGTTCGCGACCGATTCCGAATTCGCCTTTTTCGCCATCGATGACGAGCCGGATCTCGGCTTGCTCTTCGGTAAAAAATGACAAAAATGACGCCGTTTTGCTGACGCCCGTTTCAAATCGTTCTTCGACCGGCGAAAGGCGCCCGCCTTTTCGTTCGGCTTCCATTCGTTCGCGCAAGGATTTTTTTCGCTCCTTTGCTTCCGGCGTTTTCGCCAGCCGCGTATCGAAAAAAATCGTGATCCGTTTATCGTCTTCGGCTGAAAATTCGCGGATGATCAGTCGATTTGTCCGCGCCGTCGCTTTCCAATCGACGCGCCGCAGATCGTCCATCGGCTGATATTCGCGCAGCGCCAGCAAATCCTGTCCCATGCCGCGTTTATTGGCGACGAGCTTGCCGACTTCGAGCGGCAGATCTTCGATTTCCTTTTCGATCGAAACAAGTTTCGGGAAGATCACGATTTCCGCTTCGAGCGCGGAAAGCCGCCGCCGGTGACGAAAGAAACCGAACGGAAAACGCGTCGAAAGCTCAAAATCCTTGATCACGAAACGCCCGCGTTTTGTGAAGATATGTTCGGCTTTGTTTTCGATCTCATCGCGGCGCGGAACATATACAAAATAATCGAGCGTGTGTTTGACGATCGGCGGACGCGTCAGCTTTTCCGCCCATTTTGCCGGCAAAAGTTCTTTGATCTCGTCCGCCAGCAGCGACCTTTCACGATCGCGCCCGCGTACTTCCGTGACGACCGAAAAGGTCGGAAACAGCAGCTTTCGATTATGCAGGCTGACGAGGATCGGTGTCGGTTCTTCGGCAAAGATCGTTTCGGGAAAACGCATTTTAACGTCGAGTTTTTTCAAACACGCGCTGCCGATAAAGAATCCGACGACAAGCGATGCCGAAAGAAACGAGAGCACGAGAAAGAGCAGATTATTGCCCGTATTCCACGCCGAAAATCCGACGATCACGATCAATCCCAAAATGACCGCGCCGCCGATCGTCAGCTCAAACGGCAAATTCAACTGCGAGGCTTCCGCGCTCGCGTTGCGCGCGAGCGGCGGAACGACAAATATCAGAATGATCAACACAAAGACCAGCGAAATTCCCGCCGCGATTCCCGCCAACCGAATATCGCCCGAATTATGCGCCCAAAGCGTAAAAGCCGCCAACCCGAGCCCGCCGATGACAACCACTATACCGAGCAAAGCATTGCGAAAATCGCGCAGACTGAAAATTTGGCTGAGAATTTTTAAGTTCATTATTCAAACGCCGATTTATTACGGATGATCTCGAACAAATTCAATTTTAATCGATTCCCACAGATAAACCAATGAAAAGGACAAAGCAATATAAAAGCTAATTTGAAAATCTCAATTATCGCGCCAAAAACCATCATAATCGGTGGTTTTCCGTTTTTACTGAATTGAAGGCTGGAAATAAATTGAAAATTCGTTATTTTCGGACTACCCCGCAGCAAGCTGACGGGGTATTCGCCCGAAAATTAGTCGGTCAAAGCACCGACTACCACGAATTTTCTAAGAACAAAGAACTGTCGCCCTTTCAGGGCTAATAAGGAAACCCGCACTGCAAGCAGATGGGGAATTCTT
>JBBQOA010000509.1:0-3736 GCA_038330465.1 Pyrinomonadales bacterium | reverse complement strand
GACCACCGAAACAATGTCGAATGTTTCGCTCTCAATCCCTGAATTTAAGATAGAACCGCAAATAACCTCTGCTTCCTGGTGACGATTCTTAAAGTGAGCGGTTTGCTGCGGGGAAATGTCTAATCCGGTGACGCGGGCATTTTTGTTCAAAAGATATTTGGTTGTTTGTCCGCCGCCGCACATCGCTTCCAATACTGATTTGTTATTAATATCAATGTCTTTAAACATCGGCTCAAAAACAAATTTCTCCATATATTTCTGACTGAATCCGTCGTTATAATGGGCATCATAATCAGCGGAAATTCGTTCATAATGGAGTTTTTGAAGAATTTCTGTATTTGGAATTATGGCTGGTGAAATTTGGATTTGATTGGAAATCATAAAATTATGGTATGAAAAACATCCGATTTAGAAATGATGTTTATCTGAAAAGCATTCGATGATTAGAAATATCGGCAATAAAACAACTTATAGATTTAATGCCAAGTATATTTAACCATATTTAACATTATTAAACAAGATATTTTTTCGTGTAAAACCGTGCTTTTGGTTAGCTTTGATTTGAGTTTGGCGGAGTCTTGATCCGTCAAATCAGCACCTCTTCGGCGTCTGATTTTCTTTCTAATTTTCAACTCAAGACTCAGGTTGAGTTAAGTGCAATGATTTTTTTCGAGTCAGGAGGAACAAAAAAGCTAAAAGGAAAACGAGCCAAGTGGCGGCAGAAAGATATGTTGCGCTTTTTACGCGGCGAGGTTCTTCAAACCATATTTTGACCGTTGCTTTTTCAGCCGGTAGAGGAACTAAAATTGAACCGTCATCGGCTATTTTTAAATCAGTTGGTTGGTTGTTTACAGTCGCGTGCCAATGCGGATAGAAAAGCGTGGCGATTCGCGCATCAATTGCATTTCCCGGCTCGACCGTGAAAATTCTTTCTTCGGGTTTCCAAGAAATAATTTCCGCAGTTCGTTCTCCGGCAATTACTTTTTCGCGAATGTTAAAGGCTTCTTGTTTAGTTGAAGTTGTCCAAAACCATTCGGCACCCATTCCCTGCGATTTTTGTGTGACCCAACCTTCATAATTGCCTGCCGGAATGTAGTTTAGCTGAAAACCTATCCAAATTAATCCGTAAATGACAATAAACAGAAACGAAACCGAAACGATGAAACTTTTGATAAGTTTTTCCCAAGTTTGCGATGATTTTGTCAATCTGGATAAAGCTTCAACACCGATTGCCGCCAAAACTGAGCCGCAGACGGAAGAAACGGTTAGCCAACGCCATGGAAATTGAATTTCGGGAAGATAAGGTAAAGTTGCCCAAAGCGGCTGGCTGAGAATCGTCGTCATAAAGACTGTGCCGAAAAATAACCCGATTAGTCCGCGCATTTGAATTTTATCTTCGGCTCGTTTTTTGTAATAAATGCCGACGACACATCCAATTACCAGCAAAGCCATTGAAATTAAAACAAGATTGAAAAACCAAAGCTGACGCGTATCAAGCCAGGGCGAAGTCAGGAGAAAATTGATGTGGTAATCAAAATGGTCATCTTGCCAGAATTTAGTCATTCTGACCCAATCACGCTCAAAAACCATTTTGCTCCAGTAAACGGAACTTGCACAAACTCCCAGACAAACGGCAATCGCCAATTTTGTTATGGTCGAAAAGATTTTACTCTTTGGAAGTATTAACAGAGCATAGCCAAATAAACTCAAAGAACCGATGACGGTTGAAGGTAGATGCGTTAAAATCAGCACTGCGTAAGAAACCGCTAATCCTAGAACATCGCCGAATTTTCCGTTTCGACAAACTCGCGTTAAAAATAAAAATGAGAATGAAATAACGGAAACACCGGCAAATTCGGCATACATCGAGGCATTGTGGATCTCGATGAGATGATACGGCATTAATATGAAAAACACTCCCGCCCAAATTGCCTTTGACGATGGAAGATATTCTTTCGCCCATAAATAAACGCCGTAACTGCCGATTAAGGTCAGGAAAAGAAAGACGAGGCAATTTGCCGTATGCCAATTGCCGGACAAAATACGCGTTAACCCGAGCAGAAAAGGAACTGCGGGCGGATAAAACCTGACACCTAAACTGCCGTATCCGATGTTTTCGTTTCCGCCCCACGACGGGTAAAAATTGCCGTCGGTGATCGAGCTTTGAAAAGTGGTTGCAAATTGAATATGTTGATAGAGATCGCCGCCATCGAAAACACCGATCAGAATCATCGGAAGCAGCGTTAAAAGGGAAACGGCGAGCAAAATTAAAAATGGATTGCGATTCTCGGAAATTCCGTAAAGTTTAGCCAGAAAACTCCAAAATTCAAAAGGAGCAGACTTTAAAGCAACCGGCTTTGCATTGTCCGGCTTTGACGCAGCGCGGCGGGCGGCGATCTTTTTCGATATTATCAAAAGACCGAAGGCTGAAAAACAAAGCCACAACGCGCCGGACAGCCATTGCCCGATCTTTACAGCGGTCGGCTCGACAAAGTTAAGTTTGACCGAAGCATTCTTATTCGGAACGGCAATCAGCATTGCACCGTTTTCATCGGGAATTACTTCGGTTTCCGCATAATTGACGGTCGCTTTCCAGTTCGGATGATAAAATGTGGCGATCCGCACCGAAGTTGCTTCCCCGTCACCGACTTGAAATTCGCGGCTCGTCGCCGTCCATCTTTGTAGATCGACTTTCCGGTCTTTGACGAAGACTTTTTCTTTATTATCAAAAGCTTCTTTGCGCGTCCAAATTGTCCACCAAAACGTGAAACCGATACCGCTTACTCTTTCGTTGATATATTCGGTGACGGTTTCCTTCTCGATGATCGGTGCCTGACGAATGATCTGACTGCCGGAAAAAGCAACGACTGCGAGGATCGCGCCGCCGATGATCAAAGCGAGCGGACGTCGTTTATCCTGAAACCAATCGATCAGAAAGTTTATCTGACTTGCCGCGATTACCGGCGCAACGATGCAAATGATCGCGAGCCAGCGCCACGGAAATTGAACTTCCTGCAGAATTGTCAATCTGTCCCAGATAAAACGGCTGAAAGGAGTCGTCAAAAACACCGAAACGCCGAGGATCAGCCAAACGCCTTTCATATTAATTTTGCTGCGCCGCTCCCATATGAAAAAGGGAATCGTGCAGGCGAGAACAAGAATGATCGGATACAGAAACATCAGATCATAAAAAAAAGTTGCCGTTTCATAAATCCTGGTTTGTAGTTCGCCTTCAAAAGTTTGAATCGGCGTGAGCAGAAAATGGAGCCGGTAATCGAGCCACGGATCGGGATAAATAATGGTTTTCGCCATCAGATCTTTTTCGAGTAAAACCTTTGTCCAAAAAAAAGAACTTGCCCCGAGCGCGCCGCTCACGCCGAGCGCGAGCTTTGAGAGCTGCGAAAATATTTTGCCGCGTTCGAGCAATGTTAGCGCGTAAATACCGAAGCAGATCGAACCGATCACGGTCAGCGGCAAATGCGTCAGGATCAAAACGGCGAATGAAATTGCTAAACCGACGACGTCGGCGAGCTTTCCGCGTTTGCAAACCCGCGCCACAAAAAGGAATGTGAAGGGAAGAACCGAACTTCCGACAAATTCGGCAAAGAAAAATGTATTGTAAAGCTGGTTCAGATGATACGGCAGCAGCGCGTAAAGACAACCGGCGAAAACGGCTTGTGCGGCGGGCAGATATTCTTTTGCCCAGAGATAAACGCCGAGACAACCGACGAATGTG
>JBBQOA010000508.1:0-3763 GCA_038330465.1 Pyrinomonadales bacterium | reverse complement strand
AATTGATAAGCAAAAAATGCGCCGTTTGAGCTGTTTAAGCGATACCAAACGTGATTTGAGGGTCGCCAGACGGCAATGTCGGCACGTCCGTCGCCGTCAAAATCGCCGCGCGTCGGGACATCTTCCGCCAAGCCGAACTGCGTGATGATATATTGCGCGTCGGAACTTTTTTGGATATACCAAACGCCTGTCGAAGGTCGGTAAACGGCGAGGTCGGCGCGTCCGTCACCGTCGTAATCAGCCGGCACAGGAAGATCGCCCTCCGTTCCGAATTGCACGACGGCAGTATTTTGTCCGATCGAATTGATATACCAGGTTCCGTTGCTCGGACGGAAAACGGCGAGGTCGGTCCTGCCGTTGCCGTCATAATCCGCCGGAACCAGTTTGTCGGTCGCAATTCCCCAGGCGTAATAGCTGTAGATGTTCACACCGAGTTCGATATACCAACTGCCGTTCGTTGGTCGAAAAACCACTAAATTTGATTTGCCGTTTCCGTCGAAATCGAATTCGGGATTGACGAATGTTCCGCTTTGGTCAATCCAGACGGTGGTCGATTGCGATGTTTGATTGACGGAATAGAAAACCTGAATCGCCCCCGAACGGTTTTGCGGATCGGGCTGCGCGGCAATCGTAAACGGGATCGTTCCGGCACCGGTGCCGGAAGTGGTTTGAATATCAATAAACAGAACATTGCGGCTTGCCGTCCAGGTGCAGCCAGCCTGCGTGTTGACCGTCACCGCGCCGCTCGTTCCCTGGCGCGGCGCATTGATCTGGGTCGGAGTGATCGAGTAAGTGCAGTTTAAGCCCGCCTGATTGATCGTAAAAGTTTGTCCGCCGACCGTCAGCGTCGCCATTCGCGCCGCGCCGTTGTTTTGGGCGACCGAATAATTGATCGTGCCGTCGCCGCTGCCGCTGCCGCTTGCCGTCACGAACGAACTGTTATTTTGAACCGTCCACGGACAACCCGCCGGAGCGATAATTTGAAAACTGCCGCTGTTTGCCGCGCCGGTGACATTGATGCTCGACGGATTCAGCGAATAATTGCAAGTCACCGAGGGCTGCGTAAATGAAAACGGTGTGATGAACGTGATCAGCGGCGCTGTGCTGATTCCGATCGAACCCGTGCGCGTTTGCCCGCTACCGTTTTGCGTGACCGTGTAGAAGGCAGTCCCCTTCCCACGTCCCGAACTCGTGCTGGTTGCGTAACCGACGGTTTGAACCGCCTGCCAATAACATTCGGGCTGGGTGTTGACCATAAATGAAAACGTTCCGCCGCTCGCCGGAATTTCCGGCGTGACGGGCGAAAATGAATAAGTGCAAGGTTGGGGTCCGGTCAAACTCAATTGATAACTGCCCAAAACATCTGGGAAAACAGCGTTGGCAAGAATCACATATAAACCCGTTTCCGGCAAGGTCGCGGTAATCAGAGCGCTCCAACCGCCGCCGCTATCGTCGTCTTCGAGCACGAACGTTCCCGATTCGTTTGCCAATCCGAGATATGAATCAACGCTCGACGAACTCATAAAAAGCCTGACTTGTTGCCCCTGCGTGCCGTTAAAAATATAGAATTGAGCGTAAGAACCGTCGCCAACCGGACAATCCGCGGTCGTAAATGTTCCGTTGGTGGTTTGCCCGACATCGATAAATCGCGCCATATCGCACGGGTTTCCCGCGTTGGACAATAAATTTCCGGTCGAAAGTTTTGATGGATCTGCGGTCGAAAGCAAACTAAACGGCGCGTTTTGCCGTTTTTCGCGGACGAGTTCCCAAAGTTGTTTTGTTGTCGGTTTAGGCGGAGTTTGCGCGGTTGTTAAATCTATCCCGAACGCCAAAAAAGCGAGCGTGAAAAACAGCAAGCTGAACAGACTTTTACTAATTTTTTTCATTTTTTTGAGTATTAAATTATGCTACTAAATTTTCATCCATTAAACGGATAAAGTATAGGTTCTCTGTATTATTAATTTAATGTAAAACCATTTCATTTATCGATCCGGATTGTCTTAGTTCCTCAACTCTCACAATCGTTTTGAGTCCTGCTTTGAGACGGCAATTTGAGCTTTGGATCGATTTTCACCTTTTTATAAACCGCTGCGCACAATATCGTGCAGTCTTAAAAGCCCGACCGCTGCGCCGTGTTCGTCAACAACAGGCAGGACAGAGATTTGCGACGGGCGATTTTCCATCAATTGAAGCGCGTCAAAGGCAAGCATTGCGGGCGCGGCGGAAACAGGATTGCGCGTCATCATCTGTTCGGCGTCAAGATTTGAGAATTTTTCGGGCGCGGTTTTTTCGATCGTCCGCCGCAGATCGCCGTCGGTCACGATGCCGATCAGTTTGCCTGAAAAATCAACGACATTGACGGCGCCGAGCGCGTATTTCGAGATCGCTTTGACGACTTCGAGCCAGTTTGCGGCGGGCGCGATATTCGGACTTTCGTGCATCAGATTTGAAACTTTTAAGGTCAAACGTTTGCCTAAACGTCCCGCCGGATGATTGGCGGCGAAATCTGCGGGCGTCAGATTTTTCGACTGCATCAAGGTCATCGCGAGCGCATCGCCGACCGCGAGCGCGACGGTCGTCGAAGTCGTCGGCGCGAGATTGAGCGGACACGCTTCTTTATCGACCGACGCGTCGAGCGCGACATCAGAGTTTCGCGCCAAAGTCGAATCCGTGTTGCCGACGATCGCGATCAGCGAAACTTCGCGCGCTTTTAACGCCGGCAGCAGCGCGAGAATCTCGTCTGTTTCGCCCGAATTACTCAAAGCGATCACGCAGTCGCCGCGCGCGACGACGCCGAGTCCGCCGTGAAGCGCGTCGGTCGGATGCAGAAAAACGGCGACCGTTCCCGTCGAGGTCATCGTGTCGGCGATCTTGTTGGCGATGATGCCCGATTTGCCGACGCCGATCACGACGATCTTGCCCGGGCAGCGCCGCAAAAGTTCGATCGACTGCTCGACCGACGTCTGATCCAAAATATTTGCCGTCCGTTCGATCGCGGCGGCTTCGAGTTTTAGAAGTTCAACGACTTGAGAAAATGTTTCTGACACGAGGATAATTTAACACAAATAAATCAAACAGTATGAAACGTCGAGAAAGGATTTCCGGCGGATTAAACTGAATAATATTTTCAAGCGATTTGATCAGGAGTTAGGCAGTTGAAACTTAAATTAAGAAATAGAAGAGGATATATTCGGAATAAGTGAAAAGTGAAAAGTGCGAAGTGCAAGGTCAAACCACTTATCAGCTATCACTTATCATCTATCATCTATTCCGAATTTTGACCAACTTTGTAATTTCTGTTGATTTCAGTTTATTTCTTTTCCGGCGGATTCGCCGCGAAAACGTCGAAAACGATCTGCCATTTGCCGCCGCGCAATTTCCAGACCTGCAGAAAATTTCCCGTTCCGAGCGTTTTGCCGCTTTTGTCCGCGACCATGTAGGAATTGCTGATATACGCCATATCCGCCGCGCCGACAAAAAACGAACGTTTCTTAAAAAATATCTTTGACTTGTCGTTTTTCAATTCGTTCAAAGCATTTTGTTTGCCGACGATCGGAAATTTCCCGTCGCGCAAAAGGCGTGCGTCGTCCGCCAAAAATGATTTGTAAGCTTTGCTCAAACCGTCCTTTGTGACCGATTCAAAAAACGCGGTCGATGCATCGGCGGCGGAAGATTTTTTTTCGTTGAGTTCTTTGCCGGAATCAGTCGGCGAAGTCCATTTTGTTTCCGGGTTTGGCTGGTCGTGCGAGATTCCCATATCGAG
>JBBQOA010000507.1:0-3776 GCA_038330465.1 Pyrinomonadales bacterium | reverse complement strand
AAGTTTCACCGCAGTCTGGCGCGTTATTTGAAAACAAAACGCGAGGAGATGGGACATCTGATAAATCTGCCGCAGGAATTTGATAAACCGGTTCGCGTGAGAACTTGAATACCCTGAAAAAAACGAATTTTTTTCAGGGTATTCAAAAAATGATGCCTGCGAAATAAATCTACTGTTTTTCAAGTTTATTTTCGCTTGGTATGACTTAAGTCATCTCAGAAGGGTTTTCAAACGATTTACCATTTATCATTGTATTTTTTATGGATCAAATTATTGACAAGATTATTCGGGAATCGGCGGCAGCAAAAGTTGCTCAAAAAAATTCAAAATCGAATAATCCCGAAAGAAGTGCCGCAAATGATAACGAAGGTGTGAGATAAGGCTATCGGGCGGCAACATCAAGGGTAAACACCTGCGATTTTCGCGTGGAAACACTCTTCCATGATAGGAAGAGAATTATTTAAACTATTTGAAGAAAATATTTGTTTAGGAACGAAAAATTTTGAGGTTTTAATTATGAACGATTCGAACAGGGATCTGCTTTCGTCTTTTGCGAATTTATCCAAACCGGCTTATTCAAGCGATTTGCCCAAACAAGACAGATGGGCGGTAATTTTAGCCGGCGGCGACGGATCGAGACTTCTTCCGCTGACTCGGAAAATAACGGGCGACGAGCGACCTAAACAATTTTGTTCGTTTCTCGGCACCGGCACACTTCTCGATGAAACACGGCGGCGCGTCGAACTTGGTTTTTCGCCGGTCAAAACTATGTTCGTCCTGACTGAAAAACACGAGTGTTACTACGACAATTTGTTTCGGGATGTGCCGCCGCGAAATTTAGTCATTCAACCGAAAAACATCGGTACCGCTCCCGCTATTTTATATAGTTTGCTACGGTTGGAGAAAAGCAATCCGGCAGCTTCGGTCGCGTTTTTCCCGTCAGACCATTACTTTTCCGATAATAGAATTTTCATCTCTTACGTTGAGATCGCTTTTGATGCTGTTCGCCGGCGACCCGATGCAGTCGTCCTTTTGGGAATCAAGCCCGAAAGCCCGGATGAAGAATACGGCTGGATTGAACCCGAAAGAAACGCGACATCCGGCAAAACTCAAAATTTATGGCAAGTTCGCCGCTTCTGGGAAAAACCCGCGCCCGCATTGGCACGAGAACTTTTTAGCCGCGGCTGTCTTTGGAACAGCTTTGTGATGGTCGGACGAGTTTCGGCATTTCTGAAAATGATACGAAGTTCCGCGACCGAACTTTACAGGGAATTTGACCGCGTAAAATCAAAGTTAGGCGCTTCCGAAGAAATAACAGCGATTAGATCGCTTTACCAAACTTTACCCGAATCAAATTTTTCAAGGGAAGTTTTAACCGTCAGGGCAAAGGATTTAGCGGTAATTCCGGTGACCGGATCAAAATGGAGCGATCTGGGAAGCCCGCACCGCGTTTTATCAACGCTTTCGGAAATCGGGGCAATAGTCCCGATGCCGCAAACACAAGTGATTAACAATAGTTTTGTAAGAGGAAATGTATGAAAAAACAAGAAATTACCGTCGCCAGGTTAAGTGATCTGAAAGACGGCGAAATGAAGGAAGTTTCGGCAGGAGAAACCAAAATTCTGCTCGCCCGCGTCGGCGGCAAATATCACGCGGTCGGAGCGCATTGCACGCATTACGGCGCGCCGCTGGTTGAAGGCTATTTGAGCGGCGAGAGGATTGTTTGCCCGTGGCATCACGCCTGTTTCAACATCACGACGGGCGATCTGGAAGAACCGCCCGCTTTTGATTCGCTGCCGTGCTTTGAATTGAAAATCGAAGGCGAAGAAATTATTGTTTCTATACCTGAAAATGCCTCGGACCGAAGAATTCCGCCAATGACTAAAAGAAACCGAGCGGACGAAAGACAATTCGTGATTTTGGGCGGCGGCGGCGCGGGCTTTATGGCAGCGCAAACTTTGCGCGAGGAGGGATTTACGGGACGCGTCGTGATGATCACGCGCGAAGACCGTCCGCCGTATGATCGTCCGAATTTGAGCAAAGATTATTTGCAGGGACACGCCGAACCCGCGTGGATGCCGCTGCGCCCGGACGATTTTTTTGCCGAATATGATATTGAAATATTCCGCGAAAAAGAAGCTAACAAAGTTGATGCGGCGGCACAGGAAATCACATTCAAAGACGGCACGATTCTCGAATACGATTCACTGCTCATCGCCACCGGCGGCACGCCGCGCCGCCTTCCGTTTCAAACCGAGTCACAAAATAATGTTTTTCTGCTGCGTAATTTTTCCGATTCCGACCGGATCATTGCCGCTGCCGAAAGCGGTCAGCGGGGAGTCGTTATCGGCGCAAGTTTTATCGGAATGGAAACGGCGAGCAGTTTGCGAACGCGCGGTTGCGATATAACCGTCGTCGCGCCGGACAAAGTCCCGTTTGAAAAAACGCTCGGCGCGGAAATCGGCAGACTTTTTCAAAAAATTCACGAGCGAAAAAGCGTAAAGTTCAAACTCGGCACTAGCGTCAAGGGGTTTGAAGTCAATGAAAAAGTCAAAGCAGTCGTGCTTAAAAACGGCGAACGGATTGAAACCGATTTCGTCGTGGTCGGCATCGGCGTCAAATCCGCGACTGATTTTCTCGAAGGTATTAAGTTGCACAAAGACGGCGGTGTAATTGCCGATGAATTTTTACGCATCGCCGAAAATATCTACGCGGCGGGCGACATCACGCATTTTCCCGATTCGCGCGCTTGCGGAGAATTAACGCGCATCGAGCATTGGCGCACCGCGATGCAACAGGGAAGAACAGCGGCGCGCAATATGATCGGAAAACAAATTGCTTTCACGGCAGTTCCGTTTTTCTGGACGACGCAGTTCGACGCGACGCTCAATTATGTCGGACACGCTAAAGATTGGGACAAAATTATTATTCAGGGCGATGTGGAAAAACAAGACTTTCTGGCTTTTTATGTCAAGAACAATCAAATCCAAGCGGTTGCGGGAATGAATAGGGATAGCGAACTGGCATCTTTTGAAGAGATGTTCAGATTAAACCGGATGCCTTCGCCCGCTAAAATAAATAACGGGTGGTTTCCAAATGTAGTTTTTCACCAAGTTTCAGGTTTATATTAGATAATGCGAAAGCCGAGTTATAGAAAACGGGAAATGTAGAAAATTGCTAACAAAATAAAGTATTGGAGAACCAGATTTTCGAAGTTTGGTTCCGGTAAAAGACAAATATGTTCGACTACGCGGGAAAAAAAGAAAAAGAGATTACGAAATACTGGTCAAATGATGACTTGGGCGATCTGGAATGCCTTTACGCCGAATATCTGACATTTTCTTTTGCTCCGCATTTCCACGAAGGATTTGCTATCGGCGTGATCGAGAGCGGCGCGGATGTTTTCGATTATCGCGGTGCGCAGCGGATCGCCGCCGCCGGAGATATTATGCTGATAAATCCGGCGGAAGTTCACACCGGACACGCAATTGATGAAACGGGCTGGACGTTTCGGATTATGTATGTTGACCCCGAACTACTAAGACGCGTCCGCGAAGAACTTACCGGAAAGGCTTCCGACATACCTTTTTTCTCAAAAACGGTCGTCCGCGATGTTTCGACGGCGCGACGGATTTTACGGCTTCACCGTGCATTGGAGGATTCCGATTCGTCGATGGAGCGCGAATCGTTGTTTCTGCTCGCTATGATGCAGTTAATAACAAGACACGCCGATTCAACAATAGGTGTTCAAAGGTCGGGAAGCGAACACTCGGCAG
>JBBQOA010000506.1:0-3785 GCA_038330465.1 Pyrinomonadales bacterium | reverse complement strand
GCGACGCAGGGACACGGACAAGGTTATTTGGGCGCACTGAAATCGCTTTCGCCCGAACTTGTCGAAGAAGTTTCGATCGTTAACGGTCCGTTTTCGGCGGCTTACGGCGATTTTTCGGGACTCGGCGTCGTTCAGATCCGGCAGAAAGAATCGCTCCCGCAGCAATTGACGGCGCGGATCCAGACGGGCAGTTTCAACACTTTTCGCGGATTTTTCGCATACAGTCCGAAGATCAAAAATGTCGCGGCGTTTATCGCCTACGAACCGAGCTACACGGACGGACCTTTTAAAAATCCTTTAAGATACCGACGCGATAACATTACGGCGAATTTCACGCGCAAATCGGGCGCAAATCAATCCTTCGGCGTGAAATTAAATTTCGGGCGCAATCGTTTCTTTTCGTCGGGGCAAATTCCGCTCGATTCAGTCACATCGGGCGCACTCGACCGTTTCGACGCGCTCGACGCGGAAAACGGCGGCAAAGTGCGGCTCGGCACGCTCGGCGTCTATTACCGCAAGGAATTCAAAACGGGCGCGCTCGTCAAAGCCGACGCCTTCATGGGGCGTTCGCTCTTTGATCTGTTTTCGAATTTTACGTTTTTCTTAAACGATCCGGCGCACGGCGACGAAATTCAGCAGCACGATTCGCGGCTGCAGCAAGGCGCGAACATTCAATATCTGCAGCCTTATAAATTCTTCGGCAACGGCGCGCTCGTGACCATCGGCGGAAATCTGCATCTTAATCAGATAAATGTCGGGCTCTATCCTTCCGCTACGCGGAATCCGAACCGCAAATTTCTGCCCGGCAATATCAACAACGCGGCGGTGCTTTACACATCGGCAAACGCGAAAGTCAATAATCTTGCGGGTTATGTCCAAAACGGGATCGATTTTTATAACGGTCATCTGCGGCTTGAGATGGGGTTGCGGTTCGATTATTTCAACTTTTATGTGACAGGGTTTGAACTCGCCGCGACGCGCACGGAGCTTGCCGGCAGTGAAAATGCGGGAAAATTTCAGCCCAAACTGAGTCTTGCGTGGTCGCCGCTCGAAAAAACGCCGATCACGTTTTATGTTAATTACGGGCGCGGAATTTCGTCGCAGGATGCGCGCGGTGTGATCCGCAATCCCGATTCGCCGAAAGTTTCGACGACCGACTTTTACCAAACGGGCGCAAGCTATAACGCGCAGCGCTTTTCGGCGGTTTTGAGCGCGTTTTTGATCGATAGCTCAAACCAGCAGGTTTACATTCCCGACGACGGTTCGATCGAGTTTGCCGGTCGGTCGCGCTCCTACGGGTTTGAATTTCGCAACTCAATTCGTTTGACAAAAAATCTGAGCTTTAACGGTGGTTTGACCGAAGTGATCCGCGCTTTTTATCCGGGTGAATTTACCGCAAGCCGCCCGCGTCAAAGAATCGTCGTCGATAGCGCGCCGCACACGACGTCGAACGCGGGACTCGTTTTGAGCGATTTTTACGGATTTAATTCGTCGCTTGCGTGGCGGCATATTTCAAATTATCGGCTTGACAGCGCAAATGCTTCGCTCAAAGCGAGCGGCAACGATGTCGTCGATCTGTCGCTTTCCAAACGCCTCAGAAAATGGGTCGATCTGAATTTCTCGGTCGATAATCTGCTCAATAAAAAATACTTTGAAACGCAGAATTATTTTGAGTCGCGAACGTGCCCGACGTGCGCAATCGTTTCCCGCATCCACGCAACGCCCGGATATCGGGCGACGTTTAATATTGGATTAACTTTTAGATTTTGGGCAAAGGAATAAGTTTCAAACTTAAGAAATTTGCCTCAATCGGTAAAAATCATTTAATTCACCAAAAAAATTGCGTCAAGGACGAGAAATTCCGGCTCAATCTGTCAAAATTTATTATTATCTGCGATAATTCATTAAAATAAAGTTACCGACAATCGGAATGGAATTAGTTGTTGACGATAAAAGGAAACAATAAATTTATGACGCAACCAAAATTAATTAAAAATCGCATCTCGAAAAAAGCGGGCAGTTTTACCGAATCGGTAATTCGCGAGATGACGCGCGAGGCTTTGAAATATGGCGCGGTCAATCTTTCGCAAGGGTTTCCCGATTTTTCGGCGCCTTTCGACATCAAGGAAAAGGCGATCGAGGCGATTGCCGGCGATTATAATCAATACGCGATCACGTGGGGCGTCAAGGAACTGCGCGACGCGATCGCCGCGAAAACGAAATGGTTTTTAGGACTCGACATCGATCCCGAAACCGAAATCACCGTCACCTGCGGTTCGACCGAAGGGATGATCGCGGGCATGATGGCGTGCGTCGATCCGGGCGAAGAGGTCGTCGTTTTTGAGCCTTTTTACGAAAACTACGCGCCCGACGCGATTCTTTCGGACGCCAAACCGCGCCACGTTCCGCTTCGCAAAACCGCCGACGGTTGGGAATTCGACCGCGACGAATTGCGCGCCGCGTTTAACGAAAAAACGAAGGCGATCATCATCTGCAACCCGAATAACCCGACCGGCAAGGTTTACACGCGCGACGAACTGGAATTTATCGCCGAGCTCTGCAAAGAGTTTGACGCGATCTGTTTTACGGACGAGATCTACGAACATATTATCTATCGCGGCGTCAGAGAAGCCGGAACGATGACGCTGGCAACCAATAATCCGCAGCATATTTCGATGGCGACAATCGACGGAATGCGCGAGCGCACCGTCGTCGTCAATTCGCTCTCGAAAACATATTCGGTGACGGGCTGGCGCGTTGGCTACTGCATCGCGCCGCCCGATATTACGAGTTCGATCCGCAAGGTTCACGATTTTTTAACGGTCGGCGCGGCAAATCCTCTGCAGCGCGCGGGCGCGTATGCCCTCAGCCTGCCGCCGAAATATTACAAGGATTTGCAGAAGGAATATCAGCGCAAACGCGATTTTCTGATTCCCGTTTTGCAGGATGTCGGTCTGAAATGCGAGGCGCCCGAAGGCGCGTATTATGTGATGACGGAGATCGCCGATTTCGGTTTTAAAACGGATATTGAATTTACCAAACACCTCATCCGCGAGATCGGCGTCGCGTGTGTGCCGGGTTCGTCGTTTTACAAAGATTCAAAGGTCGGCAAAGATTTCGTGCGTTTCTGCTTCTGCAAAAAAGACGAAACCTTGCAGGCAGCGGCGGAAAGATTGCAAAAATTGAAAAAGGGATAAGTTATTTTTTAACCGCAGATGAACGCGGATTTTAATTATTTCATGCGGCTTCGCTTTAAGAAAGATCACTCGAAAGGCTTTTCATCCAAAAGATTCATCCTCGCATTCAAATATCCGCTTTTCAGGCTGAGCGCAAGGTCTTCCGCCATTTCTTTGGTAAATTTGCCTTCGATCACGCCGCTGTCAAAGATTTGTCCTTTGATGACGGGCGCGCTGAGCACTTTTTTATCGAGCACGATGGCTAAATAACTGCCGACATATTTTCCCGTCCAATCGCCGAATTTCTGCGCGCCTTCCTTGCTCAAAGAAAACATTATTTGATAATCGCCCGTGCCGCTTCGCGAGTAGGAACTGGCATCGCGAATCTCAGCGCCCGTAATGACGGCTTTTTTCTCGACGATCATAAATTTTTGAGGTGCTGAATCGCCGCTTTTTTGAACTACCGAAGAGTCTCTTTCCGTAAAAGGCAAAACCTCTTGATCTTTGGTTGCAACTTGTTCGGCGGCAGATTTTGTCGGAAAAGTTTGGTAAGTAGAGCCTGCAACCTTTTTTAATTCAAGCTGATTGGTCGTGAAGAGAAAATTTTTG
>JBBQOA010000505.1:0-3789 GCA_038330465.1 Pyrinomonadales bacterium | reverse complement strand
AACGGTTGCCAAAGTAAACCCGAAACGGTCAAAATCGAAGGAAGTTGACCCGGCAAATGTGAAAGTCGATTCGATCGAATTCAAGCGTAAAACTCCGCAGGAAACATCTGTTATTTTTGCCGGCGTCGGCGAATTCTATCTCAATCAGGATAATGTCGATGAAGCGATCAGATGGTTTCGCGAATCTGCGCAGCTTGACGAAACCAACGCCAAAGCAAAAACAGGTTTAAGCGATGCTTTGACGCGCAAAGGCGACCAGCTTTTAAACCAACAAAATTACGACATTGCGAAACTTTTTTACAATGAAGCGGTCGCAAATAATCCGAAAAATGCCGGAGCATATGCGGGTCTCGCCGAAATTTACAGCGCGAAGGACGACACCGATAATGCACTTGTCAGTTATGAAAAAGCATTGGCTTTGGATGCTGAATTAAGTGAATTGAACGCTCCGCTCGGTGTTCTTTATTACCAAAAAGGCGAGATCGCCAAATCGGAAATGTTTCTTCAAAAAGCGGTTGCGACCAATCCAGACAATCCCGAAACGCAGTTTTTCCTCGGGTTGTTAAGATATAAACAAGACCGAAATGCAGATGCGATTGCAGCATTCAAACGTTCGATTCAGCTTGATCCGACCAATCCGGAAGTTTATTACTATTTAGGCGCGGTTTATGATCGGCTTGAGAACGGCGCGGATTCGATTGCGGCTTATAAAAAAGCGGTCGAACTTAATCCGAAATACCTTGAAGCATGGTTCGATTTAGGTGTCGCTTATTTCAATCGCGACAACTTGCCCGAAGCGATCAATGCTTATAAGGAAGCGATCAAACTCAAACCGAACTACGGCGAAGCGCACGCTAACTTAGCAGATGTGTATCGTCTATCGAATAAATTGGACGAATCGATCGGCGAATATCGATTGGCGACCGCGTTTATCAAAGATGATGCCGAAATTTTCAGCAAGTTCGGTTATGTTGCGGCACGCCGCGCCACGACTCCGGGTTATAAGAGTTATTGGAAGATGGCGATCGATAATTTTGAAAAAGCCGTCGCATTAAGTCCCGAATATATAGATTATACAAATCTTGGTTGGGCATATTATAACCTCGCGCAAATCTCTTTGAAAGATAAGAACGAAGCCGATTTTAAGGCAAATTTGGTCAAAGCGAAAGATGCCTTTATGAAAGCAAATTCCTTGAATCCGAACCCGAAAGTGGCGGCTGCCATCAATCTGAATTTGGGAATGGCCCTGACGGATTTGGGCGATTATCAAGGTTCGATCAATGTTTTGAAAACGGCAAACAATTTACAGAAAAATTGGCTGCCGGCGATGAACGAACTCGGCATCGCGTATCGTAAAAACGGCGATTTGGAGAATGCCGCCAAGCAATTTCGGGAAGCGATCAAGGTGGACGATAATTTTGCATCGGCGCATTTCAATTTGGCGGAAGCCGAATATCGGCGCGGTAATCTGAAAGAAGCCAAAAAAGAGTATGAAAAGCTCAAATCGTTGAAAAGAAATGATCTTGTTGTTGGTCTTGAAATCGTTACCAACGGCGGTATTTTGAAATAATTATTGGTATTCAAACTGAAGATAAATTTCGGTTTGATATTTTTCTGAATGTTTTTTTTCAATTCACCGATTCCAGATTGTTTTTTGAGTCGGTGAATATGTTAAAGAGGTTGTAATGATTAGATTTTGTGCGCAAAAACTTTTTTCTTGTTTACTGATTTTATCAATTATTTTGTTAAATATTCCGGCGGTTTTTGCTCAGGATGTTGTCACCTCCGATGATTTTTCGGGCGGCGCAAGTGTTTTTTCTTTTCGTGAATCGAGAGCTTCCAAACAGAAAAAAGCATCGATCAAAAAAGGGTTCGTCGCAACCCGCAATGTTTCACAACAAAAAAAATCGCGAACCAAAGTAAAAACTCAATTGACGACGGTCGCAAAAAATAAACCGCGTCCGCGTTCAAAACCGGTTGAGCCGACCGCCGTCGCCAAAACCGCGCCGAAAACGGCTGCCGCCAAAATCAAAGCGTCCAATGATTACGCGGGCGCGGGCGAAATGTTTTTAGACCGAAACGAATACGACGAAGCGATCGAATCATTCAAAAAAGCGGTCGCACTAAATCCGAAAAATGAATCTGCAAAACTCGGTTTGAGCGATGCTTGTACCAAAAAGGGCGATGCGTTGGTCGATTCCGAAAATGCAAAGATAGCGATTAATTTTTATAACGAAGCGATCAAAAATAACCCGAAAAATTCTGAGGCTTTTGCCGGTTTGGGCGAAGCGAATGAAGATTTGGAACAAGATAAAGAAGCCATTTCGGCGTATCAAAACGCGCTCGCCATAAATCCCGATTTATCCGACATCTATGCGCCGCTCGGTATTTTATATTATCAACAAGGCGAAATCGCGAAAGCCGATATTTATTTGAAAAAAGCCGATGCCGCCGATCCGCAAAATGCCGAAACCAAGCTCTATCTCGGTCTCGTTGAAATGAAGCAAAATCAAAACGAGAAAGCGATCGCCTCGATCAGTCGTTCGATCGCGCTCGATCCGGGATCTGCCGAGGCTCATTATCAGCTCGGAACGGTTTACAGTCGCGACGATAAGAACGACCAAGCCGCTCTTGAATATCAGAAAGCGATCGACATCGATCCAAAGCATACCGATGCACTATTTGATTTAGGAGCGACCCAATACAATCAGGGAAAATATGGCGAAGCCTCGGCTAGTTACCAAAAAGTCGTCTTGAATGATCCGTATAACGGCGATGCTCAATTAAATCTGGCAGAGTCTTACCGCCAGCTCGAACAATACGGCAGAGCTAACGAACAATACGCCGTCGCCGCGATTTATGTCAAGGACGATCCGGATCTTTACACGAGTTGGGGCTACTGTCTCGGCAAAGACAACCAATGGGGCAAAGCAACCGACAAACTTCAATCGGCAGCGGATATGAAAGGCGAACCGGTTGATTATTCAAATGTTGCGTGGGGTTATAATAAGGGCGCCGAAGAAGATCTGAAAGCGAATCGCGAGGCAAGTGCGGGCGAAAAATTGACCGCCGGAAAAGCCTCCGCGCAGAAAGCGACCGAATTGAATCCGAATTTTGCCGCCGGATTTGTCAATCTCGGAACTGCGCTGAACGGGCTTGGTGATTATCAATCTTCGGCGACGGCTCTTCAGCGGGCGGTTGCGCTTCGTGATGATTGGTATTTTGCGCATAACGAACTTGGTACAACTTTGCGCAGGCTCGGACAATTTGCCGATGCAATCGCTCAATTTCAGCGCGTCATCGGCATGAACGATAAATTTTCAAAGGGACTTTTTAACCTCGGCGAAGCGCAATTTGCGAGCGGCGACAAAAAATCCGCTGATGCGACCATGAAAAAGCTGAAAAAACTCGACCCTCAACTGGCTTCCACTCTTGAAGGAGTTTTGAAGGGCAAAATTAAGAGTAAAATTAAGGAAAAAACAGTCGACAAAATTCCAAAAATTCCTTTTTAAACGAAGTTTGCTCATTCATCCGGTCTCAGATCAATTATGGACAAATCTGGAAAGGATTTGAAAATTGAAGAAAACGTCCCCCTCGCGCCGCTGACAACTCTTAAAATCGGCGGCGCGGCGCGTTATTTTGTTCGTGCCGAAACTGAAAATCAAGTTATCGAAGCCTTTCAGTTTTCCGAAGAAAATGGTTTTGACTTTTTTATATTGGGCGGCGGCAGCAATATTTTGATTGCTGATGAAGGTTTTGACGGGATTGTTTTGCAAATCGCCCTTAAGG
>JBBQOA010000504.1:0-3802 GCA_038330465.1 Pyrinomonadales bacterium | reverse complement strand
GCATTTAGCGCGATTCCCGCGCCGCCGCCTTCATCGCCGGCGAGCGGTCCCCATCCGCCCGCCGAAAATTTATCGCCCTTCGAATTTTGTCCGATGCAAACCGAACCCGTGCCCGCAATTATCACTAATCCCGCTCGGTTTCGTCCGATGCCGTAAAGCGCGATTTCGGCGTCGGTCGTAACCTCGACCTTCTTGATCCGGAGCAGTTCGATAAAGCGTTCACGGATTCTTTGACGCAGATCAACGCGGCGCACACCGGCAAGTCCGAGCGTTGCCGAAACAATGTCGCTGCGATTGATCTCGCCCGCGTCGCACGCCGCATTGATCGCCGCAATAATATTTGCCACCGCCGTTTCGATCCCGACGCGCAAAGGGTTGGACGCGCCCGCGAAACCTTCGCAGACAAACTTTTTATGCTGATCGATAATGGCGATATGTGTTTTGGTTCCGCCGCCGTCAACGCCGAGATAAAGGTTCTGTGAACGGAGCAAAATTTTTCTTTTAGATGTCTTTGACATATTTCCGGGCGCGACAACTAAAAATTGATTTGTCGGGATTGAAAAATATAAATTACTATTCTAATTATCCTTGACATATAATCAAAACTAAAAGATTTTATATATACGATAAGTTATAT
Source organism: Pyrinomonadales bacterium (assembly GCA_038330465.1). GTDB lineage: Bacteria > Acidobacteriota > Blastocatellia > Pyrinomonadales > Pyrinomonadaceae > JAFDVJ01. The sequence continues at coordinate 3,165 of JBBQOA010000504.1, read as the reverse complement.
TGATTCAAACTCCAGCGATCATTTAACGAAATAACAATAAAACAAATTCGGTGAAAAAAATGGAAATACGTCAATTGAAGGCATTTTTGGCAATTGCCGAAACAAAAACTTTTACGGCAGGCGCGCGGATGATGAACGTCACGCAGGCGGCGATCTCGATGCAGATTCGTCAGCTTGAAGATGAGGTCGGGTTGCAGCTTTTTACGCGCACGCCGCGCCGCGTCATTATGACCGAAGCGGGTGAATATCTGCTCGAAAGAGCGCGCCGGATCCTGCGCGAACACGACACGGCAATTGCCGAGATCGCCGAGCTCGCGGGCGCTGAATACGGACGTTTGCGGATTGGTTCGTCGTCTTCGATGTTTGCTTCGGAACAATTACCCGGAATTCTCGAAAAGCTGAAACAACGATTTCCGAACGCGGAAATTACCGTCAGTTCGGGGACGAGTCAGGTTTTGGTCGAGAAAATTATGAGCGGCGAGATCGATATCGCTTTTGTTTCGCTGCCCGTCCAAACTTCAAATGTGCAGACCGAATTGCTTTTCAGCGACGAAATCGTCGCGATCGCCCACCCGAATCACGCATTATCAAATGAACGCGTGATCAGCGCGGCGGCGCTCGCCGGCGAACATCTTATTTTGGGTGAAAAAGGCGGCAACACACGCCGCATGATCGACGATTTTTTCAGCGCGGCAAACGTCCGACCGAATGTGATGATGGAACTTTCGCGCCAGACGGCGATCAATCGAATGGTCGAAAACCAGATGGGCGTCGGCATCGCGGGCGCAAAAACCGTCGCGCGCGAGGTCAAGGACGGCAAACTCGTTTCGTGGTTCATCGAAGGCGCGGAGATCAAATGGGAACTCGGTCTGGCGAGGATCAGAGGCGGCTATTTTTCGCCGATCGCGAAAGAATTCGTCCGTCTTTGCAAGGAAAGTTTCAAAGACCACGAAAAAGATTTGAAAGCGAAAGGGAAAAGCTGAAATTAAACGGAAAATGGAAAACGGAAAATGGAAAATATATAAATCGGTTCAGTTGAATCGTTTCAAACTATTTGGAACATTTTGCATTTTGCATTTTGCATTTTGCATTGCTTCAGCACAGAATTTGCCCGTCGCCGTGCCGTATTCGGTCGGGATGAACGCGGCGAAGTTAAATCAAATCGACGCTTTGGTCGAAAAAGACATCGCCGCCAAAAAACTTCCGGGCGCGGTCGTCATCGTCGGACATAAAGGAAAGATCGTCTTTCGCAAAGCCTTTGGCAATCGTTCATTAGTTCCGACAGTTGAAAAAATGACGATCGACACGATCTTCGATGTCGCGAGTTTGACGAAAGTCGTTGCGACGACGACGAGCGTGATGATTCTTGTCGAACGCGGCGAAATTCGTCTCTCGGACACGATCGGCAAATTCATTCCCGAAATCGAAGACGAAGCGGTTAAAAAAATCACGATTCAGCAATTGATGACGCACGTTTCCGGCTTTGCGCCCGATTTCGACCTGCGCGAAAAATGGACGGGACGCGAGGGAATGCTCGAAGCGTTGAAAAAGGAAAAACTCCGCACGCCGCCGGGGACGAAGTTCGTTTATTCGGACATCGGTTTTATCGTGCTTGGCGAGATTGTTGAAAGAATTAGTGGTAAAAACGTTTTTTGGTTTGCAACCGAAAATCTTTATATTCCTCTGATGATGATCGCGCCAATTTATGTAAATAACGGAATTCTGTTAAACGATAAGACTATGGACAAAAATGTTAATTCCATAGTCAAACAGGGAAAAATAACTTTCACCCCGAACAAGGTTATTGGTTCAACAATGTGTTGTGATTTATCTGAAAAAATCGCGCCAACTGAAAACATTAAAGGACAGCAAAACTATCTCGGCTCTCAGTTTGAAGGCGACGAAAAAACGGGTAATCAAATTTTGCGCGGACAGGTTCACGATCCGACGGCTTTTCGGATGGGCGGCGTTGCCGGACACGCCGGACTTTTTTCGACGGCTGACGATCTCGCGCGGTTTTGTCAGATGCTTTTGAACGGCGGAATTTTGGACGGCAAACGCGTTCTGTCGGCACAAACGGTCGCGAAGATGACCGCGCCGGTTGTCGTTTCCGAAGAAGGTGCGACGCGCGGGCTCGGCTGGGACATCAATACAGCGTTTTCATCGAATCGCGGCGAGCTTTTTCCTTTGGGGTCGTTCGGTCACACAGGTTTTACGGGAACTTCAATCTGGATCGACCGCGTTTCGCAAACTTTTGTCGTCTTTATGTCGAACCGCGTTCACCCGGACGGCAAAGGCGATGTCACGCCGCTTCGGGCAAAGGTCGCGACCGTCGCCGCATCGGCAATCGAAGACACGCCGATAGAAGCATTTCGTTTAGCCGAAAGCGTTTATTGGTCGCAGGTTGCCGCGCAAATTCCGAAATTCAAAGAACAAGCCGAAGCCGCCAAAAGATTAAGCGCAACGAACAACGAACCACGAACGACGAACACGACCGTGCTTAACGGCATCGACGTTCTCGAAAAGGAAAACTTCAAATCGCTCGAAGGCTTGAAAATCGGTTTGGTGACGAATCAAACCGGCAGAAATCTGGCGGGAAAACCGACGATCGACGTTTTGAACGAAGCAAAAAATCTAAAGCTCGTCGCGCTTTTTTCGCCCGAACACGGCATTCGCGGCGAGCTCGATCAAGCCAAAATCGACGATTCAAAAGACGACAAAACCGGCTTGCCCGTCTATTCGCTCTACGGCGAAACGCGCCGCCCGAAACCCGAACAACTTGCCAATCTCGATGCGATCGTTTACGACATTCAGGATGTCGGCGCACGTTTTTATACTTACACGGCGACGCTTCGCAACGTTTTGGAAGAAGCCGCGAAAGCGGGCAAACCCGTGTTTGTTCTTGACCGACCGAATCCGATCAACGGCGTGACGGTTGAAGGTTCGCTCGCCGACGAAGACAAACTTTCGTTTATCGCCGCGCATACGATTCCGGTGCGTTACGGGCTGACGATCGGCGAGCTCGCCGCGATGATGAACGCCGAACGCAAGATCGGCGCAGACCTGAAAGTTATCAAGATGGAAAATTGGTCGCGCGCCGAATGGTTTGATGAAACCTCGCAAGTTTGGATCAATCCTTCGCCGACTATGCGTTCATTGACCGAA
>JBBQOA010000503.1:0-3836 GCA_038330465.1 Pyrinomonadales bacterium | reverse complement strand
TATCCTGTTCAATCACGTTTTCAATTAGTTCGGCGAAAGTTTCCATTTTGAATGGTTTGAATTTTTCGGAAGCCAGAAACTCACGGGCATTTTCCTTGTAAGCCTGAATTTCTCCGGCGGTTAAATTTTTAAGAAAGGAGCGCAATTCGGCATAATCGGAAAATTCGCGCATATCTATAAAACAATTTGCCGGAATATAATCGGTAATCTCCGGTGCGCCCCAGTAGATCGGAATTGTTCCGGCGTAAAAACAATCAAAGATTTTTTCGGTAATCCAACCTTTCATCGTCGAGTTTTCAAAACAAAGGGCGAATGTGTAATTACCGAGAGTTTCGGATTTTGACGGTGCCGCGCCGCGATATGCTTTTCGAGCAGCAACAAGCAACGGGTCTGGTCGAAACTTTTGCCAGTAGGTTTGTAATTGATAGTGGATACGGCGTAGCGTAAAAGGCACATGCGTAATGCCGACGCGAATCGAAGGTTTGTCCCAACCTTTGCCGTAAAGGTCAATGTCATCGGTGCGGCTGAAAAACTCAACTGCCCGCATTCGTTCGGTGTAAAGTTCCTGCCAATAAACACGCGGCAATTTATTGGCGTTAATCATCGTTAAAAATTTGCGGTCGGTTTTTTCCCAGATTCCTTCGTGAACTTGATTGAAAGATTGCGGCAGTAAAAAATGTGTATAATCTAGGCTTTTCCCGACAAAACGCTCGAGCGAAGCATCGTCGCTCCAGGTGAAAATTCGCTTGAAATAGTTTCGCGCCTGTTTTAACCGCTGATACATTCGCGGTTCGACAATCGGGCATTCAAACGCGAAATAGCCGCTCAAAGTAGTGTCTTTTCGCTGGGCGATTTTTTCGTAATTGGACAAAACCCCGAACGAAATATAAACATTTTTCGTGCCGTTTTCCGCCGTCGGCAAATAATCTATTGTATTGACGGCAACACCTTTGTTTTGCAGATAATCCCGCAGATAAACATACGGGGCTTGCAGTCCGTCGCCGTTCAGTCGGCTCTCGTCCACCTCAAAAAGACGGTTTTGCAGGTAGTGGTGCGAATACGGGTCAATGTAAAGTGCAACTTTTTGATTTTCTGCCATAAAAAAAATTAAGCCGGATAAGTTTTCGTGTGCCAGCGACGGTAAAATAAATCTGCAAAAAATGAAATGCGCGGAATCCGCAAAAGAATCCGCAAACTAAAAAGCAAAATCAAAAGCCGTGTCCGCTGCACGACCAGACTTCCCAAAACTTGACTCGCTTTCACCTTGCCGAGTAATATTTTCGCTTCTTTGTTTTTTTTCAAAATGTAATGATTAATGGTCAACATCAAAAGGTCTTCCGCCCGATGCGCTTCAAACGCCTGCAATGCTTCCGGTGTCGCCAGTTCCCGACCGCCTTCAGAGAGATATAAATCCATAATTTGAAAATATCTTTCTTCTTCGGTGCGAAGATGCAGATAACGCTGTGTCCAATTTCCGTGACCGTGGCGATAGCGAAAAAGATACTCCGGCAAAATTCCGATGCGATATTTTTTGGAAATCCGCAGCCACATTTCGAGGTCGGAAGCGATGTCGAATTCGGCGGCGCGATAACCGCCGACATCTTTATAAACCAAAGCCCGAACCATACTGCTCGGAGCCGGAAAAAAACGATTTTTATGCGTTAGCAATGCGTTGAAAATCGTCGGATGCTCGAGTGTCGGCAATTCCCGAATCTCGGCGGGAATCGTCAGCCGTCCGTATTCACGTCCTTCCTCATTGATAAAAATATCGTGACAAAAAACCGCTCCGACTTCCGGGTGATGCTCAAAAAATTCTACTTCGCGCTCAACAATCGTCGGCTCATAAACGTCATCAGCGTGATAAATGGCGATGTATTCGCCGTCAACCATCGCCAATGCTTCATTGACGTTTTGATATTGTCTTTTGTTTTGCACTTGCCGATAGTATTTTACGCGGTCGCCGTAACTCGCAATGATTTCAGGCGTTGAATCGGTCGAAGCGTCGTCCATCACCAAAATTTCAAGGCGCTGGTAAGTTTGCGCGACAATCGAATCCAAACTTTCACGTAGATATTTTTCGCCGTTGAAAACCGGAACGATAACGGAAACTAAAGGTAAATTATCTGACAATTTTTTCATAGCAGGCTCTAACCGATAACATGGACGGCTTTTTCATAAGAGAAGTTTTGGACAAAATCACCCGTTTCTTATTTGGGTTGGAGAGCAGGATTGAGACCATTGAAGTTTTCAAAAGCATCTTCTCCCAAACTTTGACCAACCGGCGAAGGCGCCGTAAAGTGCTTCTTCAAACGAAGAAACGGCTTTTCAAGACAGTAGTAAGAAAAGGCGGCAACTACTAATGAACAAACAACCTTGATGGTCAACGGCAAAATGATGCGGCGCATTGTTTCTGACGTAATCGGAATCAGCGGCAGTATCGAATCCATTATGATATAAACCAATTTATGCCAGAGATATATTCCGTAAGACAAACGTCCAATCCAAACCAGGACAGACCATTCAAGAAACAATTTGAGAATTTTAGGCGGCGAAATTTGCAATGAGACAATGATCAAACCGACCAAAAAAGCCACGAAGGTAAATCCGCCGTAATAGAGAAAACCGCTGTCATATCTGGTCATTAAGAACATATATAAAAGCACGGCGGCGGCTCCTATGGCGGCGATTTTCAGCAGTCTTTCAAACCAGAGTTTTTGCGGAAGAAGGTTCGAGGAAATAATCATCCCAACCAAACAACCGAAAAGCAAAGAATCCGCCCGCGTGTCAGAGCCCATGTAAATTCGCATCGAAAATCCGGAATAAGCGAACAGCACGGCGCGGTAAGCGGCGATTGCCGCAATTAATAACAAAAGAAAGAAAATTATCCGATGCCGCTCCATTTTCAATCGTTTAACGACCAGCAGCATCGCCAGCAGAAGAATCGGATAAAGCAGATAAAACTGTTCTTCGACCGCCAGCGACCAAGTGTGTCTTAAAGAATAAAGATTAATCGGTATCCAGTTTGAAAGATAAAAAGTAATGGCAAAAACATCACTCAAAGCCCCGCCGCTTTCTTCCGTTGCCCGAAACAGAATAGAGTGAAGAACGCAAACCGACACGAAAACGAAAAGTGCGGGCAGCAGCCGTAAAGCTCGGCGTGCATAGAACTTTATGAAATCAATGCGGTCATTGGCTTCCCATTCCTGAACCAGTAAGGAAGTAATCAAAAAACCGCTCAGAACAAAAAAGATGTCAACGCCGAGAAAACCGCCGATACCGATTATTTTAACGTCTTTGGCGACCGTATAAGGAATATATGCGTGAAGCATTAAAACCGCCATGACGGCAACGCCCCGCAGACCGTCCAACGACCGATGATAGCCGAAGTTAAATTTTGTGGTGTGAGGTAAATCCGACATTAAATTTGTTCCCATCTTCTAAACTATCTCATCGCTCGGTCAGAAGAATTCCCAATTTCGGCGCAACTTCTTCGACCGATTTGGTTTCGTAATACCATTTCATTGTTCGTTGAAGTCCTTCTCTAAAAGCGGTTTGTGGTTCCCAACCAAGTAGTTTTCGCGACTCCGTCAAATCGGCGGCGCGGCTGAAAACTCCGACCGGTTTTGAGGTGTCGAAATTAATTGATTCAGGGGTGTAGCCGGATTCCTCAAAAATCATCTTTGCCGAGTCAATAATCTTGATATGTTCCGCCGTGCCGATGTTGATCGCCGATCCGTCTTCGATATGTTCGGCGGCGCGAATCATTCCGTCGGCAATATCGCCGACGTATGTAAAATTGCGGTCTTGCTGACCGTCGCCCCAGATTTCATACGGAT
>JBBQOA010000502.1:0-3843 GCA_038330465.1 Pyrinomonadales bacterium | reverse complement strand
GGACCGCATATCTCGAACGAGGTCGCGCAGGATCGCTACGCTTATTCGCGGTGTATGACGTGCGGCTGCTGTCTTGAAGCGTGTCCGCAATATCACGACGACAATTACATCGGACCGCAGGCGATCGCGCAGGCGAAACTTTTCAATATGCACCCGACGGGGAAGATCACGATCGAAGACCGGCTCGACGGTTTGATGGGCGACGACGGCATCACCAATTGCGGCAACGCGCAAAACTGCGTGCAGGTTTGCCCGATGTCGATCCCGCTGACGCGCGCGATCTACGAAACGAACCGTGACATTACGGTCAACGCGCTTTTCGGCTGGCTGAAAAAATAGAAGTTGGAAGTTAGAAGTTAGAAAGTAGAAGTTGCAAGTTAGAAGTTGGAAGTTAGTTTTCTTCTAACTTCCAACTTCTTACTTCTAACTTCTTATTGAATCATCGAAACGATCGAAACGTCTTCAAAACTGCTTTCGGGAATGTTGGTAAAGCCGTTTTCGTTAAGAAAATACGGAACTTTTTCAAACGACATCGGGGCGGCGAAAAAGTAGCCTTGCGCGCCTTCGCAATTGAGTTTTTTGAGTTCGTCAAACTGCGCTTTGGTTTCGACGCCTTCGGCGATGACCTTCATTCCCAAGTTGCGGGCGAGCATCACGATGGTTCGGACAATTTCAGTATTTCCGCCGTTTGATTTGATCGGACTGATAAATGATCGGTCGATTTTCAGTGTCGAGATCGGCAGCTTCATCAGATAATTGAGATTTGAATAGCCGGTTCCGAAGTCGTCAATATTGATCTCGATGCCGATCTCGCGCAGCTGATTGAGCATTTCGATGGCTTTTTCCTGATGTTCGAAAAATACCGATTCGGTGATTTCGAGTTTTAATTTATTGCCCGGAAATTTTGTGTCTTCAAGGACCTTTTTGATCTTCGAAACCAGCTTCGGATTGGCAAATTGTTTACACGAAAGATTGACGCTGAGCATCAGCGGTTCGTTATCGGGCATCGAGTCTTTGATCGAATACATTTGCGAACACGCCTTTCGCAAAATATGTTCGCCGAGCGCATCGATCAATCCGATCTCTTCCGCTAACGGAATGAATTTGGCGGGTTGGATGTCGCCGAATGTGGCGTGATTCCAACGTGCGAGGGCTTCAAAACCGTCGATTTTCCCCGTCACCAGTGAATAAATCGGTTGATAGTTTATATAAAACTCGTCTTTTTCGACCGCCCGCCGCAGATCCGTTTCGAGTTTCAGAATTTCTTTGACGGCTTCGTGCATATCCTGATCAAAGACTTCGTGGCGCGCTTTTCCGGCGCGTTTCGCCTGATACATGGCGGTATCGGCGTCGCGCATCAAATCTTCGGGCAAACGGTGATTTTCGGTGGCGTGCAAAATTCCGATACTCGCCGAACTGTAAACTTCGTGTCCGCTTAAATTAAACGGGATCAGGAATTTTTCCTGAATGCGTTCGGCAATCCGAATGACTTCCTTGGATTCATACATTCCTTCGACCAAAATCGTGAACTCATCGCCGCCAAGCCGTGCGACCATATCCGACGGGCGCAGGCATTCGCGCAGACGTTCGGCGATTCCGATCAGAAGTTCGTCACCGATCAGATGTCCGAGGCTGTCGTTGATCACCTTAAAACGATCAAGATCAATAAAAAGAACGCTGACTTTATAGATCGGGTCGGCGTGTGTTTTTTCGAGTGCCTGCTCAAGTTTCGACATAAAACAGGCGCGATTCGGCAACCCGGTCAACGCATCGTGGGCGGCTTCGTAACGAAGCTTTTCATCGGCGAGTTTTTTATCGGTAATGTCCTGCAGCTGAAAAATCAGATTCGGTTGTTCGGATGCGGAGTGGCTGGTCGTCGAAACGCTCCACGAAACCCAGACGGTTTGTCCCTGTTTGTGAAGATAGCGCTGTTCCATCTGGCAGCTCGGAACCTTGCCCGAAAGCAGTTCGTGAATTTTTATCAATGTATTGCCCAAATCTTCGGTAAAGATCATCGATTGAAAATCACTGGCGAGCAATTCTTCTTGCGTATAACCTAAGATCTGGCTCAACGCGTGATTGACTTTGAGCCAAATACCGTTCGGCGAAACAAGTGCGATGCCGATCGGCGCGTAATTAAATGCACTGCGGAAACGTTCTTCCGATTCCGTGAGGGCGATCGATTGTTTCTCCAGAATCTCGGCGTAATCTTTGGCTTGCTCGGCTTGAGTCAGCGACATTTCGACGTTTTTGAGATACATTCGATAGGTCAAATAGACGAAAAGAATAATCGGAATCGTCGCGATCAAGGCGCTAAAGCCGACGGCATCAACGAGTTTGACGAGCAGTCCGGCGGTGAGCGCGCCGATCGAATAAGTGATGAAAGTCCACAAATAATGAGTTTTCCACGTTTCCCACCAGGGCTTTTCACTTTTAAGCGCGCCGTAGATCGAAGATAAACCCGTGTTAACAAAAAACTGGACAAAAGCTAAAACAGAAACTGTGATAACAAAATCGTTGATCGTGTTTCCGTGGAGTTTGGCTTCCGTGTCGACGCCGACTAAATGAAGCGCAAGGACGACCAGTGTGGTCGAGAGAGCCATTGCTCCGGTGTTAAAAAAGACGGTGATTTTCTTATTACAAAAACGCCACGCCGAACAAAAAGCCTCGATTCCGGCTAAAACTACGGCGGTTTCTCCGCCGAAGTAGAGCAACGCAAAAAAGATAAATGTATCGGAAACCGAAATATGTGATTTGAATTTGGGAATCTGAACCGTGATGCGCGAGCCTAATCCAATGGTAAAAGCGGCTAAAAACAGAAATCGCAAATCAACTTTTTCAAGCGGAAAGTTGACCATTGCAGCAATGAGGCAGAGAAAGCCGACAGCGATCACTCCTAACATATACTTTTTGTTCAATTCCTGCGTTTTCATATAATACTGAGAGGAGTGAATTCTATTTACAAAGCCGGTGATTTATTAGTTGCCGTGAATTCCAAACAAATATAAAAAGATTTAATCAAAATTCATCTTGTTGGATTTTATAATCTAAACCGGCAAAACGTTCGGGGTCATTGAAAATCAGGGAAGGTATGGACATGGCTTGTATAAGCCAAAGTTCATTATGAACAATATTCACTTTTTTGTCCATACCTTTTTTTTCTAAATATTTCAAACAAACATTGTTACGCAACAATCTTTAGATTTGAAACCGGCTTTCAGATAAGCGTTGTGGGCTTGCTGAAAGTCAACATTGCTCAATAAGCAAACGTGTTTTACTTTTTCAAGTAAGTTGCGGCTGAGTTGCGAAAGACAATTTGCACCGATTCCTTTCCCGCGATTTTCGGGACTGACATAAATGCCTTCCAGATACATCACTTCGGCAGTTTCAGCGACGATGTCGGCTTTGAAAACCAACTTGTCTTCATTGAAAACAACCCAAATTCTGCCCTGTTCAATGCGGCGAAGAACACGTTTCAGATAACCTTCGCGGTCTTTTTCCAGCGGATTGACGCCGCTTTCTTCAAACGCGACCTCGGCGTGTGCTTCGGCGATCGGCATTAATTCCTCGGTTGTTGCCAGACGCAAACCTTCAACGGCTTCGCGAACCATGACCGGATGTTTGATCTCAAAGAGCCGTTCTTCGCAAACGAGGCGCGGTTTTTGATTATCAGCCGAATAATATTGCCAGAAGCTTTCGATCGAGTTTCCGTCCGACATCATCAGTTTGATCGGCGTTTCGGATTCCCGTGCCTTCAAGGCGAGTGCTGTCAGCGCATCTTCCGAGCGAACTTCGACAAGCGTTGTGTGTCCGATCAAGGCAACTCCTTCGAGATTTCCCGCA
>JBBQOA010000501.1:0-3851 GCA_038330465.1 Pyrinomonadales bacterium | reverse complement strand
AAATCATCGGTTTCCCATTGAAAAAAAACAAAAACCAAAGACCAAAAGCCAAAGACCTATTCAGATACGTTTTAAGTTATTTGTTTTGATTGATTTCCTGCAAAATTCCTTTAACTTGCGAATCGCCGAAACCGTAAACGCCCGCTTGATTGATAAATTCAGGAAAGATTTCCGCAAAATTGGTTAATCCTTTCGCAATAATTTTTCGCAAAATCTCTTTCGGGCGAGTTTTTTTCTCAATCTCAGCGCGGACAACTTCCCTGAGATGCGGAAAACAGTCGCTTTTCGTTTCCGAAAGTTTTTCGAGCCTTGCATAATCAGCGGTTTGATACGCCTTCCACAAATCGGCGCCGAGCGATCTGTCTTTTTCTCCAAATTCAACCCGTTCGACAAAACATCGTTCCAAATCTTTCGCCGCTAAACCGCCGAAACCTTGCCAAATTTCTTTATTTCCTCGAACGACCGGCGCAACCCGAAAAATCTTTGCCTTGATTTCGCGTAGAAAATAGACGTAAAACCAGAGATTGACCTGACAAAAAAGTTCGTATTCGAACCAAAGATTGATCTGCGCGTGACGCGCCGCGAGATTTTTCAGCTTTTCAAATTCACCGACCACTTTTTGAAAATATTTTTCAGCACTGTCGCCGTGAGTTTTCTCAATAAATCCAGCGCGTATTTGCCAAAACTCTTTCAAATCGACGGCTTTTACATCGCCTTCCACCAGACATTCGCGGCAAACAATAATTTCGCCCTCAATCGCGCAAGTCCTGAAACTTTCAGCTAATGCATCACCTGCTAAAATGTGGATTTTCATAGATTTAGACTAATTGCATAGATCAAAGCCAAACAAGTTCCGCCGTAAACTCCGGCTAAAATGTCGTCGGCACAAACCCCGATGCCCGCCGGCAGACTTTGCAGGGCATCGATCGGATACGGTTTCCAAATATCGAAAATGCGAAACAATACAAAGCCCGCTAAAATGAGTGTCCACGAAATATCGAACGGCACAAAGAGAAAAACGATCAATTGTCCCATCACTTCGTCAACGACTGCTTGCGACGGATCTTTATGTTTGAAAAATTTGGTCGCGCGATTTACCGCCCAGACTCCCAAAAGACAAAATGGCAGAAAAATAAGCAAATTTCCAACGTTGAGCCACGCCGTAATTTGCGTCTGCGACCAACCTTTGGCGACGAAATCGAGCGAAACGCTTGCCTCGATCCGGCGAAACAAAAGATAGATCGCGACGCCGACCATCGAACCCCAGGTTCCGGGCGCAAGCGGCAAATATCCGACACCGAAAGTCGTCACGGCAAGCGAAAAATAATCAACAAAAGTCTTTTTCTGCGTCTCTGCTTTTTCTAATTCCCGCGTTTCAAGAGCGGCTGATGTATGAATCAATTCGTCGTAATCAGGCATTTGTTTAGATGATTTACAAAGATTCTAATGTAGCACGCTAATCTGTAAAAACCTATTTCCGACTTGAAAACTGAGCCACTTAAAAGTTAATATTTTTCAAGCGATGTAATAGTTTTAAATAAAAACTCTCTCACTGAAAAAATACACGATTCAGACTAATTCCAAACAACATTATTTTTTTTAAGAAACAGCATTTAAAATGGATTCTTTTGATGTCAGCATAGATCACGCGCGAAATTTGGTTCGTGTTACAACCATCGGCGAACTCTTTCAAGCCGATGGAGAAAAGATAATCACTATTGCCAGAACGACGGCGGCAGAGCTTGGCTATAATGCGCTTTACGACGTTCGCCAATCTGTTACGAATATTCCGATAGTCGAATGGTTTCAACTGCCGAGAAGTCTTGAGGTTTTTAAGGAAACCAAAACACGCCGCATCAAAGCTGCTGTACTTATCTCACCAAATGACGCAATTGATATCTATAAATTTTATGAAACGGTAATGTATAATCTGAGGCTCAAATTGAGAGTTTTTTTTAATGAAGACGAGGCTCTCGAATGGCTTACCAATAATTCGTCAGCCGATCTTTGAGTTAAAATATCGCTTCAAAGTCCAATATTTTAACCCAAACGGCTCGCCATAAAACTTTAATAAACAATCTCGCCAATCAAATCATAGTCGTGCGCTTCGTTGATTTGGACGTTGTAGAATTCGCCGATTTTCGGTACGAGGTCTTCGGGCATATCGTTGATTAGAATATATCCATCGATTTCCTGCGCTTGACCTTCCAATCTTCCTTGAAACAACAAATCTGATTCCTGCGAATAGCCTTCGAAGATGACTTTGAAGGTTTTCCCGATCTTTTCCTTGTTTTTTCGTTTGGAAATCTTCGCTTGTTCCTTCATCAGACGCGCACGGCGTTGTTTGGCGGTCTTTGCGTCAACTTTATCGGGAAGATCAAAGGCGGGCGTGCCTTCTTCGTCGGAATAGGTAAAAACGCCGACGTTGTCGAATTCGCAATTGCGGACAAATGTCATCAATTCTTCAAAATCCGCTTCGGTTTCGCCGGGGAAACCCGTGATAAATGTCGTTCTAATCGTAATCCCCGGAACTTTTTCGCGAACTCGTTTGATCAGCTTTTCAAGACTTTCACGCGTGCCGCCGCGTTTCATCAGTTTCAAAATGTTGCGCGAACCGTGTTGGAGCGGCATATCGAGATATTTAACTGCTTTCGGTGTCTCATTGATCGCGTTTAAGAATTCATCGGAAATATGCGTCGGGTAAGCATACATCACCCGAATCCATTCGAGATCTTTGATCTCGCCAAGTGCGCGGATTAATTTTGCCAAAGCGTCAGTCTCGCCCAAATCTTCGCCGAACCGCGAAGAATCCTGCGCGATCAGCACAACTTCTTTGACGCCTTGTTTCGCAAGGTCTTCGGCTTCTTTTAAGATCGAACCAAAACGACGCGAACGAAACGAACCGCGCATCGAAGGGATCGAACAAAACGCGCAGGGTCGGTCACAACCTTCGGCGATCTTGATAAATGCCGTATATGAATCGGTTGCGCGGTATCGCGGCGTGTCGAAATCGTAAAGATACGTCGCCGTTTTGTTGCCGATTTGCAAGAGCGGCAATTCTTTGAAATTAACTTTCTCGTCCGCCGCTTCCAAAATTCTGCCGATTTCGTTGGTGCCGATAAAGGCATCGACTTCGGGCAATTCCTTCATCAGATCGTCGCGGTAACGTTCGACCAAACAACCGGCAACGATCACGCGCTGCGCTTTACCGTTCGCCTTCGCGCTCGTTGCTTCGAGAATCGCTTCGACCGATTCCTGTTTCGCCGATTCGATAAACCCGCAGGTATTGACGACGACCGTATCCGCTTCGTCCGGGTTATTTGTGATCTCGTAACCGGCTTCAATTAATTGTCCCATCATCACTTCCGAATCGACGAGATTCTTTGGGCAACCGAGACTGACAAATCCTACTTTTTTCATAACATAAAATAAACTATAAGAATACCACAAAAAGCCCGATTTCGAAGCATTCCGGCTTGATTAAGAGTGTCTGATTAATTAAACTTCGATAGTTCTGAAAACAAATAATCTAAGGAAAATCTATGAGAAAACATTTCAATTCAATCATTGCGATCGGCGCATTGGTCTTAATCGCGATGGCTTGCAACGCCAGTTTTACGACGGCGAATATCAGCAGCTTTAATTTCGGCAAAAACGAAACTGCGACCCCGCCGACCACGACGTTTGATGTCGGCGAGAAGATCTATGCCGTGGCGACTGTTTCAAACAGCATGTCAAAGGGAAAGATCAAATTCAATCTGACCTTTGAAAACGTTCAAGGCAAAGGCAAAGGCGAATCGGCGGCGAATAAAGAACTTGATATCGGTGGAAGCAGCACCGCCAATTTCTTT
>JBBQOA010000500.1:0-3856 GCA_038330465.1 Pyrinomonadales bacterium | reverse complement strand
AAACCAACCGAGACCGTATGCCATTTTACCGCTTGGAACAACATTCATCTGCGGTTTCAGCCATTCCTCAAAACTTTTTTCGCTGACGAGCCGTTTGCCGTTTGTTTCGCCGCCGTTCATCACAAAGGTGATCCATTTTGCCATATCACGCGCCGAAGAATTGATCGAGCCCGCCGGATTGGTCGCATCGATCGGGCGAAACGGTAATTTTCGGGTTTCTTTTGTATCGAAATTATAATCGTAGCCAAATGAATAGTCCTTCGTCTTTTCAAGTTCGGGAATCGTCATTGTCGAATTCGTCATTCCTAAAGGCTTGAAAATGCGCTCGGGGACAAATTTTTCCCACGGCATTTCTTGAACTTGCGCGGTGATCTCGCCGGCGGCGGCAAACATTATGTTCTGATAGAAAAACTTTTCGCGCAATTTTGCCATCGGTTTTGCTTCGCCGACGACTTGAATCAATTCCTGACGATTGAGTTTGCCCGTGATCATCGCCAGATCGGTGCGGTTGAGTCCAGACGAATGACACATCAGATCGCGCACGGTGATATTTTTATCGGTGTCGGGGTCATACATTTTGAAATACGGCAGATATTTTTTCGGGCTGTCGTCGAGATTGACCTTGCCTTCGTCCACCGACATCAAAACCGACAGCGCTGTGAAGGCTTTGGTTGCCGAACCGATCGCAAATTCCGTATCGGGCGTGACGGCAATCTTGTTTTCAAGATCCTTGTAGCCGAAACCTTTCATATAAATGATCTTGCCGTCTTTGACGATGACGAGCGACATTCCCGGAATGCCGAGCGCTTGGCGCCGCGCTTCCGTCTTTTCCTCGATCGTTTGCAGACCTTGCTGCAATTCCGAAGAAATCTGCGTCTGCGCGGAAGTTTGCGCGTAGCCGGTTTGCGGCAGGGAAACGGTAAAAATCGAAAATGTCAGAACGAGCGAAAATAAAAATCGCCAATAAATTTTGTTAATCATTGCTTATCTCCAAAAAAGGGTTGTTATGAATAAATCTCTCAGCTATTAACGCATCAAACGGACGAAAAGTTTATCGAAATGCTGTGTTATAATTTTTTTGCGTTATGGGACTCGCCAAACTCAAGACAAAAATCAGCATCGAAGATTATCTCGACGGCGAAGAAATCAGCCAGAACAAACACGAGTTCGTCAACGGCGAAGTTTATGCGATGGCTGGCACAAGCGACCGGCACTACCGAATTGCGATGAATATTGCCACAAAATTGGATTCACATTTGGCAAATTCAAAGTGCGAAGCCTTTATGGCGGAGATGAAACTCAAAGCCGACGAGAAAACCTTTTATTATCCCGATGTTTTCGTTTCCTGCGATCAGGTCATAAAAAGTGCTTTTTACCGCGAAGAGCCGATTTTTATAATCGAGGTCGTTTCGCCTTCGACGCGCCAGATCGACCGCCGCGAAAAGCTCCGCGTTTACCAGCAAATTCCGACCGTGCAGGAATACGTGATCATCGAACAAGATAAAATGCATCTCGAAATCCATCGCCGCCAGCCTGACGGGCGCTGGATCACCTATTTTTATAACGAGGGCGATCTGGACGAGCAGATCGAATTTCAATCCGTTGATTTATCGTTCAATCTCGAAGAAATTTACGATCGCGTCAGATTTGAAGTTTGATTCAATCGCGCAATTTCTTGGCAAACCGTTGCTTTAACCATTTTACTTCCGTCAGAACGGCACGCCACAAACCGCCGAAAACCAAAGTGAACGGTTTATTTCCGCTGAAAACCGAAGCGGTTGCGTAGATCGTCCGCGGGGAAATGCGCGGTCGGTTGTAGATCGCAAAAACCGGTTCCCAATGTTCGGGTTGAAGTTTGGCTTTGAAGGCATCGAGTCCGTCGAAATTATAAAATCTCTGCGCATGTTTTCGCAGCCAGGCGAGAAACACGCGGAGCCACAGCGGATTATCGAACGGCTCAACATTTGCCCGCACCGAGAGCGGCGAAAGTCCGAGTGTCGCGTATTCGCAGCCGTCTTCCGCCAACACGCGCATTGCCGTATCGATCATCAATTCGACCGTCCCGTTCGGCGCGCCCGGACGATGTATAAATTGTTCGAACAGCCAGCCGTGGCGCGTCGCGACGGGCGACAGTAAAACGAATCCGACAACCTCATTCTCGCGTTCGGCGACAAAAACACGGCGGTCAAAAAGGCGCGAAAGCGTGTCGGGTTCGACCAAAAAATGAAGCGGCGGCAAACCTTTATCGGCAAGCCATTCGCTCAAACATTCGACGAGCGCGGGATTTTGAAAGGCGCGGTCGGTCGTCCATTCCGCCACCTTGACGGCTTTGTTGCGCGCGCGGTTGACCTGCGCCCGCAGAGATTTATGCGTTGCGACGATATTTGCCCAATTTCGCGGCTGCCAGACCGGTTGTGCGCCGAGCAGAAACTTTGCCGATTCCGTCGATTTTTTATAAACGGCTTCGAGCCGTGATTCGGCGGCAAAATAGCAGACGCTTTCCCGTGACTCGCGCGCTTCATTTTCAAATTCGCCGACCACCGCGCCAAGCCGCGCCGCCGCGCAAACCGGCGCACCGGCGACAACGCGGACGCCGCACGCCGTTTCAAATCCGATGACGGCGTCATCCGCCGCCGAAAACCAACGCTTGATGCCAGGATTCAAGATTTGATACGAGGTCGTGTTCCAGCCGTGCGCGAGCACGAGCTCGCGGGTGCGTTCGATCGCCGGCGAGAGCTTCATCGCCGCGCCGTCAAAATCGTGTATAGATATTGCTTTCTGATTGCTTACCACTTTTAACCCGAACCTATTTCCCGATAAAGTTTATTTAACCACGAAACACCGCAAAAAATCACGAAAAGTTTAACTCTATTTTGCGTTAATCTTCTTTTCTGTTTACGATTCACCGTTTCCGATTTACAATAGACGCATTATTGAATTGGCAAAACTTACGACAAAACTCAGCATTAAAGATTATCTCGCGGGCGAAAATTCAAGCGAATTGCGTCACGAATACATTTACGGCGAAGTTTACGCAATGGCTGGAGCGAGTGTGACGCATAATCGCATCATCAACAATATCGGTTTCAAAATTGACAATCATCTGGCAAACTCACGATGCGAAACATTTACTGAAAACGTCAAGCTCCGCTCCGACGCGCAAACATTCTATTATCCCGACATTTTCGTTGCCTGCGATGAACAGCCCGAAAGCGAATATTATCGCGAAGAACCCGTTTTGATCGTTGAAGTCATCTCACCGACGACCGAACGCATCGACCGCACCGAAATGCTGACGGTTTACAAAAATATTCCGAGCGTCAAAGAATATCTGATAGTTTCGCAGGAAAAAATGCTCGTCGAAGTTCACCGCAAATTGGCGGACGAAACGTGGCAAACCGAGATCTACGACGAGATTGATTCCGAAATCCGCCTCGATTCGATCGATTTTGCTTTACGAATCGACGAGATTTACCGCCGCGTCAAATTTTAGAATAGTCAGGGATTCATTTAATAATCTCTTTCAGTTGTCTAATTCGAGATCCTTAACAAAACTCCAATCAATACTGTTTGTTAAATTTATATTTTTGATCCGCCGATTTGAAATCACGACGTTTGACGGATACCAGAGCGGAAGCAGCGGAAGGTCGCGACTGACGATCTCCTGGGCTTTCGCGTAAAGTTCTTTTGCTTTTGTTTGGTCGGTTGTTTTGACGGCTTCGTCGATTGTTTTGTCGAATTCCGAATTCGAATACCGGGCGCGGTTTCGCCCGTTGAGCTTTTTCTCGGGCGAATCACCGGACGCGAAAAGATCACGTAAAAAAATCGGATCTTGATTGCCGCCGACCCAGATGCT
>JBBQOA010000499.1:0-3862 GCA_038330465.1 Pyrinomonadales bacterium | reverse complement strand
AGAAAGCCGACAAGACGCTGGACGAGCTAAAAAAAAAACCGCCGTTCTGGTTGAATCGACCAGTATTTATTACATCGCCGTCAACGAAAAGATAAAGTATCTGATCGAAACCGGGCGCAAACCGTCGGCGATGCAGTTTTATAAAGATGCACTGGCGCAAGCCGTGAGCGATTTTAAAACAAAAGCGTGGCAAGATGATATTTTACGCCGTTTGAAAAGACGCGAAAAACATTATCAAATGCTCGGCGAAACCGTGCCCGAATTGACAAATATTGACGAGCGGTTTTCGGGCGAAACGAAAAAGCTCGGCGATTTGCGCGGCAAGGTCGTGCTGCTCGATTTCTGGGCGACGTGGTGCGGTCCGTGCATCGCGGCGTTTCCTTCGCTGATCGAATTGAACCGGAAGTTTGAAAAAGACGGTTTGGTCATTTTGGGCGTCACGCGTTTTTACGGTGAAGCCGAAGGCGCGCAGGTCACGGAGGCGGCGGAGCTCGAATTTTTACGGCAATTCAAAAAAGCGAATGATCTGCCGTATGATTTTGTCGTCGGAAAAGACCTTTCAACAAATCTGAGTTTCGGCGTTTCGGCGCTTCCGACAACCGTTATCATCGACCGCCGAGGCATCGTCCGATATGCCGAAACCGGCGCCGGCAAAGAATCCGAAATCAACAATACGATCGAAAAACTTTTGGCAGAAAAGTAATTTTGTTTAAATGGTTCAAAGTATCAAGAAATTCAAAACTCAAAACTTCTACGATCGCATCGCCGATGTTCACAATCTGACGTCGAAAATCAACGGTTACCGGCAATCTGTCGAAAAGTTTTTGAAATCCCTCGATCTGAAGATCGACGAAAATTCGGTCGTGCTCGACGCCGGCAGCGGCACCGGAATCGTCACACTCGGTTTTCACAGCGCGGGATTCAATCCGCGCAAAACGGTCGCACTCGATCTTTCGTTCAATTCACTCAAGGTTTCCCGCGGACAATTCAAAAAAGACAAAAAAACCAATGCCAAAAATATTGTCGCGGTCCAGGGAAATATTCTGCACCTGCCCTTTGCCGACGAAACTTTCGATCTCATACTGAGCTGCGGCGTCCTCGAATATGTACCGCTTGACGAAGGTTTGAAGGAAATGTCGCGGGTTTTAAAACCCGGCGCGAAACTCGTTTTTATTCCCGTCAAACCGTCGTTTGTCGGTTCGGTTCTGGAGTTTTTGTATAAGTTCAAAACTCACCCGATCCAAAACGTCGGACGAGTTTCGCAACAATATTTTAATATCGTCAGCCATCATAAATTCCCGATCACCGAGCCGATCAGTTGGTCGAAAACGATTTTTCTGTTGGAGAAGAAAGGTAAAAAAGGTTAAAAGTGAAAAAATTGGTCAGCCATAAGGCGCCGAAAACTTTTTCACTTTTAACCTTTTTTACCTTTTCACTTTAATTTTAATGGAATCAAAAAAACTTTTGATCATCGCGCATCGCGGCGCGAGCGCGCTCGCGCCGGAAAACACGCTCGCGGCGTTTCAAAAAGCGATCGCCGACGGTGCGGACGGCATTGAATTTGATGTACGTCTTTCAAAAGACGGCGCCGTCGTCGTTTTTCACGATGCGACGCTCGGACGTCTGACCGCCCGAAAAAATCTCGTTTCAAGCCTGACGGCTGAAGAATTGCAAAAGATTGATGTCGGTTCGTGGTTCAATCAGCGCAAACCCAATCAAACAAACACCGATTATTCAGGCGAAACGATCCCGACGCTCGACCGGCTTTTGGAGTTTCTGAAAGAGTTCAAGGGTTTGATCTACATCGAACTGAAATGCCGCGAATCAGAGACGGAAAAACTTGCCAAAGCGGTCTGCGCGGCAATTTCCGATTCGTCGCTGCTTCCGCAAATCATCGTCAAAAGCTTTCAGCTCGAAGTCATTCCGCAGATTCGCCGCCTGTGTCCGAAAGTCAAAACCGCCGCGCTCTTTGCGCCGAAAATTATGACGCTGCTGCGCAAGGAAAAACGGCTTGTGAACATCGCTCACGAGCTTGGCGCCGATATGATCTCGGTGCATTTTTCGCTCGCCACGCGCAAATTGATGAAAAAAGCCGAAAAGCGAAATCTCCCCGTGACGATTTGGACGGCAGACAATCCGCGCTGGATCAAACGCGCTTTCGATTTGGGCTTATTTGCCGTCATTACCAATAATCCGGCGCCGCTTTTGGCAAAACGAGCGCAGATTTCGGCAATATCTTAAATCATTCGGCAGACGAATCTCTTATTTTTTCGGTTTCAATTTTGCTCAGCGCGGAACACAGGCTAAAATTATAATGATATAACTGCAAATTTATAGGAAATCTTTAATCAAAATGAAAGTTTACAACGATGTTTTAGAAATAATCGGCAATACGCCGCTTGTAAAAATCAACAATATTACGCGTCAGCACGGCATTAAAGCGCAGGTTTTCGCCAAAATGGAATCGCTTAATCCGGGTTATTCGGTCAAAGACCGGATCGGCATTTCGATGATCAACGATGCCGAAGAAAAAGGAATGTTAAAACCCGGCGGAACGCTCGTTGAAGCGACGTCGGGCAATACCGGCATCGGAATGGCGCTCGTCGCCGCCGTCCGCGGATATAAATGCGTGTTTGCGATGACCGATAAAGTTTCGGTCGAAAAACGTCGTTATCTGAAAGCGGTCGGCGCCGATATCGTGATCTGTTCGGTGGCGGCGAAATACGGTTCGCCCGATCATTATGTCGAAACGGCGAAGCGCATTGCCCGAGAAACGCCGAATTCGTTTTATCCCGATCAATATAATCATCCGGCAAATCCGCTCGCGCATTACCGGACGACCGGACCGGAAATTTGGAACGACACCGAAGGCAAGATCACGCATTTTGTTTCGTCGATCGGCACCGGCGGAACGATTACCGGAACAGCGCGCTATTTGAAAGAGCAAAATCCGCATATCAAAGTAATCGGCGCCGACCCGTACGGTTCGATTTTCAAAACTTATAAAGAAACCGGGCAAGTTCCGGAAGCGACGCCGTATCTGGTCGAAGGCATCGGACAAAATATTCCGGTCGGCAATGCCGATATGAAAATAATTGACGAAATAATAAATATCACCGACCGCGAATCATTTGAAATGTCACGCCAGCTCGGGCGGCACGAAGGAATTTTCTGCGGCGGTTCTGCCGGAACTATCTTTGCGGGCACGTTGAAAATCGCGAAGGATCTGGACGAATCGGCAATCGTCGTTTTTATTGTCTGCGACACGGGGGAACATTATCTGACCAAACATCATTCGGATGAATGGATGAAAGAAAAATTATTGCTCGAACCGCAAAAAATCACTGCCGGATTGATCGCCGAAACAAAATCGAACGGCGCCCCGATACAGTTAATTTTTGTTGCTCCCGACGAAAGCGTCAGCGACGCGCTGGCGAGAATGAACGAAAACGGCGTCACGCAAATTCCCGTTCTGGAAGATCATCAGTCGGTCGGAAGTCTTCGCGAAAGCCATATTTTGACGCAGCTTCTGAAAGACCGCGATTTGCTGAATTCAAAAGTCGGCGACATCATGGATAAGAGTTTTCCGATCGTCGATATGGACACGGGATCGAACGAAATAAAGTCCAAGCTGCACAAATCGCCCGCCGTTTTAATTGAAGATTTCAAACGGATTACGGGCATTATTACGCGCTCGGACGTGCTGGACTTGCCAAAGTGATTGACACAGCGTTTAGAATAGAGTTGAAACGGAAAAAAATACAGGTAAAATAACTTGAAAATTCAAACTGCAAGCCGCATTATCGGTTTGTCTTTTTATATTTTTTTATCTGTTGGCAATTTTTTGACTTGGAGAAAAATC
>JBBQOA010000498.1:0-3863 GCA_038330465.1 Pyrinomonadales bacterium | reverse complement strand
CCGATCGGTTATCTGACGACGATTTTGATCGAAACGCCGGTTTTGATTTTCGGTCTTTCGCCGAAACTTTCGCTTAAACAAAAACTCTTTTGCGGCGTTTGGCTGACGGCTTGCACGTATCCGATCGTCATTTTGGTTTTGCCCGCGCTTTTCGGCGATTATTCGAATAATCCGTATTATTTGCCGGTTGCCGAAACTTTCGCGCCGGTCGGCGAATGTTTTTTCTTCTGGCTCGCCTTTCGCGGACGCGGACTGCTGGAAACAAACGATTGGATTCGCTCACTGATCGCGATCGTTCTGGCAAACCTGGCTTCTTTCGGAATCGGTGAAATCATCAATTATTACGAGTGGTTCGGTTTATTTAAATAAAAGAAAATGCAATCGGCTAAAATCAAAGACCAAAAACCAAAGACCGAAAACCAAACGCTTCGCATCACGGAAATTTTCCTTTCGATTCAGGGCGAATCTTCGCACGCCGGACGACCGTGCGCGTTTGTCCGTTTGACGGGCTGCCCGATGCGCTGCGTCTGGTGCGATTCGGAATATACTTTTACGGGCGGCGAGCGTGTTCATTTCGACGATATTTTTGCAAAATTGAAAGATTTTGGCTGTCGATTGGTCGAAGTGACGGGCGGCGAACCGCTTGCGCAGAAAGCGGTTTTTCCTTTTATCTCGCAGCTTTGCGACAAAGGTTTTGAAGTTTTGATCGAAACCGGCGGATTTGTTTCGACCGAAAAAGTCGATCCGCGCGCGAAAGTGATTTTAGACGTCAAATGTCCCGGCTCAAACGAGAGCGAAAGAAATCATTGGGCAAATCTCGAAAGATTACGCGCCGAACAGGACGAGGTGAAATTTGTCATCGCCGATTTAGACGATTGGAATTTTGCGCGTGAGATAATTGCAAAATATGATTTACAAAACCGCACGAAAGAGATTCTGGTCTCGCCCGTTTTCGGCGTTGAAAATCTGCGCGAAATCGCCGAAACTATTGCGCGGAGCGGTTTGCGGGTTCGCTTGAATTTACAGCTTCATAAATTTATTTGGGGCGCAGATGTTCACGGAGTTTAATCAGTTGAAATCCAAAATCCAAAATCCAAAATCCAAAACCGCGATCTGTCTTGTGTCAGGCGGAATGGATTCGTGTGTGACGGCAGCGCTCGCCAAACAGGAAACAGACGACATCGCGTTTCTGCATATTTCTTACGGGCAGCGCACAGAAAAGCGCGAACGAAAAGCGTTTAACGACATCGCCGATTTTTATAATATCGAAAAAAGGCTCGATGTTTCCATCGAATATCTCGCCCGAATCGGCGGTTCAAGTTTGACCGATAAAAATATTGAAGTCACGGAAGCCGATTTAGAATCGAAAGAAATTCCGACGAGTTATGTGCCGTTTCGCAACGCGAATATGCTTTCGATCGCGACGAGCTGGGCGGAAGTTTTGGGCGCTGGAAGGATTTACATCGGCGCGGTCGCCGAAGATTCGAGCGGTTATCCCGATTGCCGACCGGAATTTTACGCGGCGTTTGAAAACGCGATCGAAAAAGGCACGAAACCCGAGACTAAAATTTTAATCAAAACGCCGATCATTCATCTCACGAAAGCCGAAATTGTCCGAAAAGGATTGGCATTAAACGCGCCGCTTCAGCTTTCCTGGTCGTGTTACCGGAGCGAAATTCGCGCTTGCGGAACTTGTGATTCCTGCGCTCTCAGGCTGCGCGGATTTGCGCAAGCCGGACTGACCGATCCCATTCCTTACAAAATGTGATCCGATTTTTTTGACCGTTTTTGTCACCGATCAAGGATTTTTAGATGATTCGATAGACTGAAAAAAATAAATATGAGTTAAAATCAAACGAGCAAGGCGTTTGGAAAATAATTTCGGCGGGTAAGGCTTGGCGATGTTGGGAAGGACGCGGACATCAGAATTACTCGACCGAACTTTGTCAATGAAACTTGCATTCGGGTCGCCTTGCGGACAACGTATTTCTTACTAATAACGATGGAGAAAAAAAATGAAAAAACTAACTCTCGGACTGGTCTTTTGTTTTTTGTCGGTCGGCGCTGTTTTTGCGCAGCAAAATTATTTGATTACGAAAAATTCCGCCGGTGCCGTGCGTTTGGGAATGACGGTTGCCCAGGCGCGGCAAGCGTTACAAGGTTTTAAGCTGAGCCGCACGAGCGACGGCGACGGTCAGGCATTGATCGCGGTTAAAAAAAATGGCAAGACCGTGATGAATCTTTTTGCGGGCGAAGAAGATTCCCAGGCGAAGATCAACGAAAAAGCGAAGATCGAATTTATCGAAGTTTGGGACACTAAATATCAAACTGCCAACGGCATCCGCCCGAAAATGACGGTTAAAAATGCCGAAAGAATCTTAGGTCGGGTCGAGCGCGTTTTTATGAGCGAGATCGAATCGCGCGAATTCGTGCTTTTTAAGAAAAAGCCGCAAGGTCTTTTATTTCGCGCCGATGTCAACAGCACGGGAAAATATTCCTCCGCCGGAATTTACCCGCCGGGCAAAAGAAGCGGAACGCGTTATGCGCCTATCGCTTACATCGTGAGCGTCCAAATTTCCGCTTATTGGTCGGGATTGTATAACTAAAAAATCACTGTTCGGATTGATTTGCGGAAATTTCCGCTTTTAGCTTTTCCAATTCGGTGATACGTTGTTTCAATCGCGCGATTTCCGCGTCGATATCTTCCATTTTCAGCGTTTGATTGCTGAGCTTGTGAAAGATCGGCGTGAGAAGCGTGAGCGCCGCGACGACGATCGATAAAACGCCGATCCCGCGCGGAATAAGATCCGACGTGAAGTTTTCTTCAAACCAGATCAGCCAAAATAAAAATGCCGTCAAGCTCCAGATCGACGCGTGTGCGGCGAAGTGCGACCAACGGAATTTTCGGTCGAGGCGGGCGATCGAAAGCAGAGAAAGATGCGAGCAGGAAACGGCGAAAAGCGTGACGGACATCAGCGTTTTGACAAAATATTCATTGTGAATCGTGCCGTTCCAGATCAGAATGATCCACAGGATCGCCGACAAAACCGCCAAGAAAATTCCGCTAACCGGCAAAACGTGTCCGCGTCCGGTTTCGAGAAACGCGCCGCATGCCAAACCCAAAATGCTTGTCACGGTGATGGTCAAAGCCGTCAGTAGAATTTTCGTTTCAAACTCGCCGAAATCGCCGAAAAGTATCACGCCGATGCCGACAATCGCGCTAAACGCAACCGAAGCGATCAGCAAGTAGAGAAAGAATTTTTTGAGATTAAGATCTGGCAAGTGAGAATTCTAAAACGGATTCGAGTTCGTGTAAAGCGTTGATCTTTTTTCCCACGCCCGCATTTTCCCGGTTTTTTTTGAAAAGTCCGATCGAATAGCGCAGTTAAAGATCGTTTTTGCGAATGACCCACGTCGTCATCGAGCGCAAATTTTGGACATTCGTTGTTTTGATCGGCTCGACAAATTCCGCGCCCAAATTTTCCGTCGCCAAGATCAGCATTTCTTCGTCAACCAAAAATCGCACGCTGCCGTCGGGCAATAAATATCGCTGTTCCGCGATCTTTTTGACTTTTTCTTCAATACCGATCGTCGAAGCGAGCCGCGCGAAAAACATTCCCGAAGGCTTTAAAACGCGCCACATTTCCTGCAGCATTCGGTCGAAATGATCTTCGTCGTCGGCAAAATGAAGCACCGCGCTGCTAATAACTATGTCGAAACTTTGATCGGGAAAAGGCAATTTTTCGACCAATGCGACTTGAAAGTTTTCTGCCGAAGTTGTCGGTGAAATTGTTTGCGCGAGATGGCGAACGTAATCGATCGCGTCGGCGTTTTGGTCAATTCCGAAAACCCGAAAACCGCTG
>JBBQOA010000497.1:0-3895 GCA_038330465.1 Pyrinomonadales bacterium | reverse complement strand
GCACGCAGGTCTAAAGCCTTGCAATTTCATTGCAAGAATTTATTGTGCTTTCTTTTCTTAATCTGAAAAGAACAATCAAGCGAATTTTATTCGCGTTCCGATTTCAAAACCTCTGCACTTCTAGTGCAGAGTGGTTTAGTTGGATAAAACACGACAATGTATTGATTCGTTGATTTATCAAAGTCAATAAATTCAATTTTCTGTCTTTTTTTTCCGGCATAAAGGGTAAGATCCTTGGAATTTAAATCTTTTAGATAACCTTTTTTACTACTCCGAACCAAAACATGAATTGCTACGAGCTCGGTCTCGATTATGGTATCCATTTCCCCGTCTGCATTGACAGCGGGCAAAGTCGGCAAAAAGATCGGTCTTCGCGCTTCGATTACGGAAACCGAAAGCAAAATCGATAAAATTAATCCAACTAAATATTTCATAAAACTTTAGGACTTATTCCAAAACGCGCTGCCGCTCGAAATTTCTTCCAAGGTTTCGGCGATTTCGCGTTCGTCTTCGGTTTCGAGCGCGACGTCTGCCATTGCGATGATCCCGACGAGTTCGCCCGCGGCGCCGACGATCGGAACGCGCCGCACTTGCCGGTCGCCCATCAGCCTGATCGCTTCAAAAACAAAATCGTTTTCACGCACGGAAAAAACTTCCGCCGTCATCACGTCGCCGACGGGGGCGGAAGCATCTTTGCCACTCGCGACGGCGCGGACGACAATATCGCGGTCGGTGACAATTCCGACGAGCTTGCCCGCTTCGACGACCGGAATCGAACCCATATCGCCGTCACGCATCAACGCCGCGACTTCGCGCAAACTCGCCGTGCGCGTCGCCGTTTTGACATTGCGCGTCATAATCTCAAAACATTTCTTCCGCGCATTTTCCGAAAAGGTCTTTTCACTCATTCCTTGATAACCTCAACTTTTCTTTCGATTACATTTTATTTTCATAGACTCGTCAAAATAAAGCAAGCCTTTCGGATTTTGGATTTTGGATTTTGGATTTTGGATTTGTTAATCTTAAACCTTGAAACTTGAATTTTGTGATTTATAAATGTCTAAATACAGGGAAAACAAGCACAAACCGGAGCGCGCAGGAAAATTGGTGACGGTTGGGAAAGTCGAAAATGTTCCCGCCGGACGCGGCGCGACCGTCAAGCTCAACAACGGCGCGGAAGTCGCGCTGTTTAATATCGACGGAAAATTTCACGCGATCGAAAATTTCTGTCCGCACAAAGGTTATCCGCTCGCCGATTCGCGCATTTACGGAAACATCGTCGAATGCGACCTGCACGGCTGGCGTTTCGACATCGCTTCGGGCGAATGTTTGACGAAAAAAAGTTGCTCGCTCGAATCCTACGAAGTCGTCATTGAAGACGGCTTGATAAAGATTTTGGTTTGATTGGAGTTCCTTTGACTTAACTCCTTAAATGTAAGTAAACTACACAAACTTTCCATTTCTAAAATATCGAATTTCCGGTGGCGGATATTTGTCTTTTTCAAGACGATTTGTTTTCAAAAAAGACGGATATTGAATCTGCTTTTCGATATTTCCCGAATGAAAATTGTCAGTTAATAAAATTTTTGGAGGATTTGAATTGTGTTGAAAAAGCTAATTTTTGTCGCGTCTTTACTCCTTTTATTCTCGGTTCAGTTTGCCAATGCGACGCCGCCGCTCGATACTTCGGGCGAGATTTTCGGCGCGCCGTATCGGATTCGCGTGCCCGCCAACTGGAACGGCACACTGCTGATCTACGCGCACGGCTACCGCGACCGCGCCGATCATCCGGGCGAAGTCGATAACCGCGCCGCCGACGTTGCGCCGAGCGCCGCACTCGAACCCGTCTTGCTCGCGCAGGGCTACGCGCTCGCCGGTTCGGCGTATCGCAACAACGGTTGGGCGGTGCAGGAAGGCATTGGCGATCTCAGAAATCTGGCGATTTACTTTCGCCTGCACGTCGGGCGTCCGCAAAAAACCATTTTGTGGGGATTTTCGATGGGCAGCGTCGTCACGCTCGAAAGTATGGAGCGCTACGGATTTCTCTACGACGGCGCGATTGCCGCCTGTTCGGTCGGCGCCGGTTCGTCGCAATCGTGGGATGCGGCGGGCGATCTGGCGCTTGCTTACGACAAACTTTTCGGAATGCCGGCAACGTGGGGAACGCCCGGCAACGTCCGCGACGATCTGGATTTTGAAACCGAAGTTCAGCCGAAATTAATTTCCGAGGTCAGCAATCCGGCAAATTTTCCGAAGTTTGAATTTATCCGGCTCGTCACCGGCACGCCCGGACGCGGCATTGTTCCGCCCGCGCCGCCCGCGTTTTATCCGGGCTGGGTTTTTACCGATATGTTTTTTACGACCGAAGCGCGCGCCGAGCTTGAACGCCGCGCCCGCGGTCCGGTCGTTCAGAATTTAAATCGTAATTACAATCTGACCGACGCGGAAAAAGCGTATCTCGTCGCGCTCGGCGTGCCTGCGCCGGTGATCGACGGCTGGCTTGCCGCGCTCAATGCCGAACGCAATATTTCGGCGCCGTTCTATTCGCGTTTTTATCTCCGTCTGAACGCCGATTACACGGGCAGAATCGACAGTCCGATTCTCACGCTGCACACGCTTTACGATCCGCTCGTGGCGGTTTCGCAGGAACGCGAATACGCGAAGACCAACGAACAAGCACATCGCGGCAGGTATTTATACCAAACCTATACGAATGGCAACGGACATTGCAATTTCACGGGCGAACAACTCGTCACCTCCGTCAACGCGATCAATAATTGGGTCAGAACGCGGACCAAACCGACGGCGGCAAATTTTCCGACGGCGCTCGGATTCCTGCCCGACACCTTTGTGCCGCCGCCGATGAATCAACCCTAATTCGATTTCAGACTTCGGATTTCGGATTTGAAGTAAAAAGGTGATGACTTTAATCGAAAGTCATCACCTTTTTGCATTTTTAATTTTTAATTTCCTACCCGCCGTCATCGCCGATGGCTTCGACCGGACACGCGGTTAGAGCTTCCTCGCAAAGTTCAAACTCATCCGGCGTTTCGGGCTGTTTGTAAACATACGAATAACCGTTTTCGTCATCGCGCTTGAAATTTTTCGGCGAGGTGTCGCGGCATACGTCGCAATCTATACATTGCTGGTCAACGTAAAATTTGCCGCTCGTGTTTTCGGGAAGTTTATCTTCGATTTCTGCCATAAAGTTTTTGTGATTATTATTTCTTTGAAATGTATTAAAGCCGGAAAGTCTTCGGGCAAATGTTATTTTACTATTTCGGCGAAAAATAAACAAAATATAATCTTACCTGCGATAAATCAAATTAAATTCAAAAAATTAAATTCCGGCGCAAAGCAACCAAACAAAAATCTCACCGCATCACAGCCGGTAAGTTTCAGCAATACTCAAAAAATATAGTAAACATCGAGGTTAAATGTGATGAAAGGAAAACTGTTTCTGGCGGTCGTGGTGTGTCTTTTTTTGAATTTGACGGCACAGGCGCAAACCAAAATTACGGTCAACGAAGAAAAATCGAGCATTGTCATCAATGAACAAACGGCGGATGTTTCGCTCGTTTTGAACAATGACGCAAATAGTTTTAATGACCGCATTACGCTCGAAATCCTCGACGAAGAAAACAAAATCCGTTCACAAATCTCACAATCTCAACGCCTCAAAAAAGGCGAAAACACATACAAATTAGCTTTACCCCTCGGCGACTTAATGAAAAAGGCAGACGATAAAATCGTCTGGTATCGTCTGCATTATCGCGTCGGAAATGCGGACGGAACGATATCACTTTCGGAACTCATCAAAGTCATTTTCGAACTTCGGATAGCGACGGCGGAATATGTTTTTTCCGGTCTAAATTATCGCATTCGTATTCGCGCC
>JBBQOA010000496.1:0-3901 GCA_038330465.1 Pyrinomonadales bacterium | reverse complement strand
GAACGGGCGAAAAAATCGCGCACCGCTCAAAACCGCAGAACACAAATTCCCCGCAGCGGGCGGTTTTTGATTTGCGCAAAAAGAGCCGATTTCCGATAAATTTTCTTAACTTTTCAATACTTTAGCCGATAAGGTGAGATGGCATACCGCCGCTAAGTGAAATCTTATGAAAATAGTGACCTTTAATTATTGCGATAAAAATTCGGAAGGGCTTTCTGACGCCGCCGGTTTGGATTCGCCGGAAACTTTAGTGATCGCCTTCGGGGCGACGTCTTTCATCGAAAATACCGAGCCTTTCAAGCATATCGCCGAAAAATTTCCGAACTCGAAAATAATCGGCTGTTCGACTGCCGGCGAAATCCTAGGCGAAGTAATCAATGACGAAAGTCTTTCGGTCGCCGTTCTGCGTTTTGAAAAAACTTGTCTCGATCTGGCGAGTGCGCCCGTTGTTAAAGCGGATGAATCTTTTGCCGCCGGCGAAAAAATCGCCGTCGCCCTCAATCGTCCCGATTTACGCGGAGTCATCGTTTTGTCGGACGGTTTAAATGTCAACGGCAGTCAGCTCGTGGCGGGAATAAATTCAGTTTTGCCGCCGTCAGTAGTTGTCACGGGCGGACTCGCGGGCGATAAGGATCGTTTTCAGCAGACCTGGGTTTTGCAGGACGGCATTCCGCAGAGTCACGTCGTATCGGCGGTCGGTTTTTACGGCGATCACGTGCAGATCGGTCACGGCTCGAAAGGCGGTTGGGATATGTTCGGACCCGAACGCAAAGTGACCAAGGCAAAAGACAATCTTCTTTTTGAACTCGACGGCAAACCCGCGCTCGAACTTTACAAAAATTACTTGGGCGAACGAGCCGCCGAGCTTCCGGCATCGGCTTTGATGTTTCCGCTCTCTTTGCGCAAAAATTCGTTTGACGAAAAACGGATCGTCCGAACGATTTTGAGTGTTGATGAAGCGAATCAAACAATGACCTTTGCGGGCGATCTTCCCGAAGGCTCGTTGGTGCAGCTGATGCGGGCAAATTTTGATCGTTTGATCGACGGCGCATCGGAAGCCGCCTTGATGACAACGCGAAATAGCGACCACAAAACGGAAGTTTTTTCGCTTGCCATCAGCTGCGTCGGACGGCGTCTGATCTTGGGCGAGCGCGCCGAAGAAGAACTCGAAGCGGTGATCGAAGAACTGCCGCCGGAAACCCGTCAGATCGGATTTTATTCGTACGGCGAGATTTCGCCGTATGCGACCGGGTATTGCGATTTGCATAATCAAACAATGACCTTGACGACAATTTCCGAGAATTAAAACTTAAAAGTTAATTATAATGATTCATTCTTTATTAAACCGTCAGCTGAAAAAAATTGGCGCCGACAAAAACATAATGCCTTCAATTGAAAAATGGGAGGATTTTTTGCAGCGCATTAATCGGACTTATATCGAATCAGATCAGGAAAGATATTTGCTCGAACGTTCGCTGATGATTTCTTCGGAAGAAATGCAGGAAACCCACGCCCGACTGCAAAAGAGCGAAATGCGCTACGCACTCGCCGCGCAAGGCGCGAACGACGGTTTGTGGGACTGGGATCTGGTCAAGGAAGATATTTATTATTCGCAGCGATGGATGGATATTTTGGGAATCGTTCCCGAAGAAGGCTGTGTTCCGTCGAGAAATTGCTGGTTCGATTTGATTCATCCCGAAGAGCGCGAAGCCGTGATTGCCGAATTCGAAGCGCATTTGGAAGGACGGATCGCCCATTTTGGAAATGAACACCGCGTTTTGCACCGCGACGGCGAATATCGCTGGGTGCTGATTCGCGGGCAGGCGGTCAAAGATGAAAATGGGCAGGCAATTCGCATCGCCGGTTCTTTGAGCGATATTACCGATCGAAAAAAAGCGGAAGAACAACTTGCCTATGACGCGATTCACGATAATTTGACGGGACTTCCGAACCGGAAAAATTTGATGCTTCGGCTTGAACGGGCGCTCAAGCGAAAACGCCTTACGCCAACTTATAATTTCGCGGTTTTGTTCATTGATCTGGACAGATTTAAAACCGTCAACGACACGCTCGGACATCACGCCGGCGACGAACTTCTGCAGAATATCACGGAAAAACTTTGTGCGGTGGTCAGACCCAACGATATGGTGGCGCGCCTTGGCGGTGACGAATTCATCGTTTTGATCGATAATGCCAGGGATATTAAACAGGTCACGACGATCTCCGAACGGATCTTGACGGAGCTGCAAAAACCCGTGCACATCGCCGGACAGGATATTTATTCAAGCGCGAGCATCGGGATCGTTCTGAATTCGACCGAAGATAACACGCCTGACGAGATCGTCCGCGACGCCGATCTGGCGATGTATCGCGCCAAAGTAAAGGGCAAAGCACGGTATGAAATTTTCGACATTCAAATGCATTCGGGCGCGCTTTCCGCGCTGCAGCTTGAGATCGATTTGCGCCGCGCCATCAAAAACAAGGAATTTCTGCTGTATTATCAGCCGATCATCGAGGTCGGGACGGAAAATATCGCCGGATTCGAGGTGTTGATTCGCTGGAATCATCCGACGCAGGGCATCGTTCTGCCGAATGATTTTATTCCGCTTGCCGAAGAAACGGGTTTGATCCTGCCGATCGGCGGCTGGGTTCTGCGCGAATCGTGCCGTCAGATGAGCGAATGGCGGAAAGCGTATCCGGCGGCGCAAAATCTGATCGTCAGCATTAATCTATCGGCACGACAGCTCGAACAAATCGATCTGATCGAACAAATTAACGATATTTTAGAAGAAACCGGGCTTAATCCGCGCTCTATCAAGCTCGAAATCACCGAAAGCGTGGTCATGAATAACGCCGAGCAATCGGTTAAGACGATGTGTGAATTGCGGAAAATGGGCATTCGCGTTTCGATCGATGATTTCGGAACGGGTTATTCTTCTTTGAGCTATCTGCATCGTTTTCCGATCGACACGCTCAAAATTGACCGTTCGTTCGTGATGCGAATCGGCGACGGCGGCGAAAGCTCCGAGATCGTTCAGACGATTATCAAACTGGCGTCAAATCTCGGAATGGATGTTGTTGCCGAAGGTGTTGAAACCTTTGAGCAATTAGATTTTCTGCGGAACATCAACTGCGGTTTCGTGCAGGGCTATTATTATTCGCGTCCGGTTGATAATCTGTCGGCGACCGAAATGGTTGAAAATCTGAAAGAAGGCGACTTTCACCAATCGATCGCGCCGATTTTTCAAGTTAATCTGCCCGAAAAAACCGTTCACTGATTTGTCTTAAATAAGTTTGCCGAGAAAAACCGCGCCGCCGAAGGTCAGGAAAAGAATCACGCTGACAAAGGCATTGGTCGTGAAAAACGCCGCGTTCATTCGTGACAGATCATTCGGTTTGACGAGCGTGTGCTGATAGATCATCAATGCGCCGACCGCCAAAACGCCGCCGAGCGCGAGCCAGCCGAGTTCGGTCACGAGATACAAAACAAATAAAACGATAAAGGCTTGGAGATGAAAAAGCCGCGCGATCCAGAGCGAATTTTTAATGCCGAAACGCGCCGGAATCGAGCGAAGTCCGGCTTTTCGGTCGAATTCAAAATCCTGACAAGCGTATAAAACATCAAAGCCGGCAGTCCACATCATGACCAGCAAAGAAAGCAGCAGCGGAACTTCCGAAGCGATCTCGCCGCGCACCGCGATCCAGGCGGCAGTCGGCGAGATCGCCAGACTCCAGCCCAAGATCAAATGCGCGAGACTCGTAAATCTTTTGGCGTAACTGTAACCCAAAATGCTTAAAAGCGCGACGGGCGAAAGTGCCAAGGTCAGCCAATTCAAACTGTACGCGGCGATTTCAAAGAGCACGACGGAAACGATAAAAAAAGCCCACGCGAATTTTACCG
>JBBQOA010000495.1:0-3905 GCA_038330465.1 Pyrinomonadales bacterium | reverse complement strand
AAAACATCGCATTACAAATTTCCGCTGAAATGGTCGGGTTGCAGAACAAATTCAAAGCGGAAGTGTCTTTGATTCGGAAATTATTATTGCTCGCCGGGAAAGCCAAGCCAAGCCAATCCTTTGAGCAAAAACTGGGAAAATTTGCGCGTTTGAATAATGATTCTTTGCGCTACACTTTTATTTTACAGAGTGATGAATATGCGAAAGGATTTCAAAATGCCGTCAAACAGAATTTGGAATGCTTGGAAAAATGCGGAAACGGCAAAGGATACGGGTTACAGAGGCATCAATATCACGATAATTTCTTCTCAAAATCAGAGATTCGAGTTACAAGTTCATACAGCGGAAAGTTTTCGGTTAAAAACGGAAACTCATCATTTTTACGAGGGATTACGCGATTTGAACACTTCCGATGAACGTCGAAAAGAAATTATCGCGGAAATGTTGAAATTGGCAAAAGAAGTTAATTGTCCCGAAGGAATTTAGTTATGGAATATGTAGTTTTAAGAAATGAAGAAACAGGCAAGGTCGAAAAAATCGGACGTTTTTTTGAAAACGGAATTGCCGAACAGTTTTGCGATAATCATTGGGAAAGCGACAGTTCCTTATACAGTCAGATGTTTGACGGATTGCTTGAAGATATTTCCGAAGCCGAAGCCGAAAGACTTATCGCTGTGCAACTCAGGCAAGAAAAAATCGCCGCTTAAATTTGAAAAAAGCAAAAGGCTTCACCGTTACGGAAGCTGCCGAAGGTGTTCACCATCTGACGATTGAAATGTAATTGATGAATTTATGCAAATAATTTAGAAGGCAGGGCTTGTCTCTGTCTTTTTTATTTCGGCGGTTGACTTGTCGTCAAAGCAACCTTTTTAAGTCACAAACATCATTGGGAAATAGGATTATGAATAAACTGATTGCTAAATCGTCCATCTTTTTGATTCTGATTAGTTCTTGTTTTCAAACCTTACTTTCATAAGATTTAAGGTTAAAGGGTGAAGAAAGTCCGCTTTCAGCTGCTTTTTATTTGATGTCGAAAACCGACAAAGATTCAAAAAACGAAGAAAAAGCCTGCCTTGCAAGTTCTTTTGCGAGAGCTGACAAATTTTCGGAAATCGAGAAAATAACCGAAATGACTAAGCAGGGCAGCTATGTTGACGATAATTTTGTAGCGTTGGCTCAAAAACTGATTGAAAGCGGGAAGACAAAAGAAGCCTCTGGTTATGTTTCATACCTTCTTAAAAGAAACGAAGACGATCAGTATGAATTAGAAAAGTTCGTGAAAATTCTTGTGAAACTTGAGCGAGACGACGAAGCAATGAAGGTCGCCAATCAACTTGATGAATCGGATAAGGTTGATTCTTATTTTGAAATCGCCGATGTTTATTTAGAAAAATCTAAACCTGAAAAAGCTCTGAATATTATTGAAAGTATTTCCGAATTGGTCGAGAAATCAAAATACGACCGTGATAAAGCGAAACTCGGTCTTTATTATGCCAAACTCGGAAGGGAAGAAAAATCTCTTAAATTTTCACAAATATCATTAAAAAATGTCGTTTGGACAATGGGAATTCCCGAATATGAAGATGGTCGAATCATTGATTATGTTTTTGAATCGTATTTATTGCTCGGAAAATACGAACTTGCCGGAGAAATGCTTGCAAAGCAAGGGAAAACTGAAGATTCATCAAGTTTAATTAAAATTGCTCAAAGCTATTTAACAAAAAATAACCGAAAAAAAGCCGACGAATATTTAGAACGCTCTTTAAAAATACTGAATCCTGATGAATATGGCGATAGTTTTGATTTGGGCGATTTAATTGAAATTTATGTCAAACTCGGTGAGGTTGAAAAAGCTCTGAATATTACAAAAAATCTAATCGGAAGTGAATATATGCGGCAGCGGCAATTATTGACTATTGCCGATGTTTACCTCAAAAAAGGAGACCAGAAAACGGCTTCCGAAATTTTGGGTTTTGCCCTAGAACAAACAAAAAAAATCAATACAGACGCAGAAGAAAGCGGAATACTTTGGACATCCGGTAAATGGAATCAAGCCAGATATCAATCTCAAATTGCTGTCAGATTTATTGATATGCAATCTGACAAAAAAGCGTTGGAACTCATTTCTCAGTTGAAAAAGCCTTATTTAAAAGCATTGATCTTGACGGAATACGTTAAGGTAAATCAGAAAAAACAATCCAAAATAAAACTTCGCATTATTTTGGATTGTGCTTTAGGGTTTGTGCGAAACGGAAAAGAAGAAATCTTCGATTCAAACAAATATGATGTTTACGCAATAATTGCACGGAATTATGCAGAGATCGGAATGCCTGAAAAAGCAAATGACGTTTTTGCCGAAGTTTTGTCAAAGGATAAAGAAATGGTCAAAAAAGGGTTAGACAAGTATCTGTTGATCGCGATGTGTAAAATCGGGGTTGAATTTGAAAAATCAGGCATCAAACCGAACGAGAAACTTAAAACTTCTTTGCGGAACATCATTAAAAATTGGGAAGCTGAAGAATATTAATTTTTCTGAATTTTAGTCTTGCTCACGGGGCTGAAATCTTTGGGAAATAAGGAAATGCTCATCACAACCGAGTGATTAAACGCATATCAGGCAATTAGAAAAGAAGTTTATGGAGCGTCGTCTCATTTTTTCGCCGAGCTTTTGCGGTTGTCGAAAAAATCACTGCTGCGCGTTTCCCAACGGGTGTTTTGGCTGTTTTCGATCTGTTTGGCACGAAGTTTTAATTCTTCCTCTTTTTGCAAGCGGCGTTCTTCGCCCGTCGCGGGGGGCGTGCCGCGTGCGCCCCAGTAGTATTTGAGCGTCACGAGTAGCAGCACGAGCGTTCCGAGCGCCGTTAAGATCAAGGTCAAAATAATTATCCACGCAAAACTCGACATCGTTTTATTTTAACAACTTCGGTTCGTGAGGCAAAGTTTGCCGGAAAGCAAAAAGCGCGATTTTCCGTTCGCGTTTTTTTGTTTATAATCTTTTCTTTTATGAAAGAAACGCAAACATCTTATCCGCGCAATAAAATCAAAATTCTGCTGCTCGAAAACATCTCCGATGCGGCGGTCGAGGAATTAAGTTCGGACGGTTACACCGAGATCAAACGCCTCACAGGCGCGCTCAGCGAAGCCGATCTGATCAAAGAGATCAAGGGCGCGCATATTGTCGGCATCCGGTCGAAAACGCATATTACCGAACGCGTGCTGGAAAATGCCGACAAACTGCTCGCGATCGGATGTTTCTGCATCGGCACGAATCAGGTCGATTTGAAATGCGCGACGCGGCGCGGCATTGCCGTTTTCAACGCGCCGTATTCAAACACGCGCTCGGTCGCCGAATTGGTGCTTGGTTTATGCGTGATGCTGATCCGCAAAATTTCCGATAAAAACATCGCCGCACACCAAGGCGTGTGGATGAAGGACGCGAAGGGAAGTTATGAACTGCGCGGCAAAACGCTCGGCATCATCGGTTACGGCAATATCGGTTCGCAGGTTTCCGTGCTCGCCGAAGCCTTCGGTTTAAATGTCATTTATTACGACATTTTGACGAAACTGCCGCTCGGCAACGCGAAACAGATCCGCGATCTCGGCGAACTGCTTACGCAATCTGACATCGTTACGCTGCACGTTCCGAGCGATAAAACAACGCGCAAAATGATCAATGACGCGACGCTTTCGGCGATGAAACCGGGCGCGCTGCTGCTTAATTACGCGCGCGGCGACGTGGTTGATCTCGATGCGCTTCGCGATTTTATCGAAAACGGCAAGATCGCGGGCGCGGCGGTCGATGTTTTTCCGCAAGAACCCGAAAAGAACGGCGACGCGTTTGAATCAGTTCTGCAAAATCTGCCGAACGTCATTCTGACGCCGCACATCGGCGGTTCGACCGAAGA
>JBBQOA010000494.1:0-3940 GCA_038330465.1 Pyrinomonadales bacterium | reverse complement strand
GAAGACAAGATCCGGTCGGCATTTAATCAGCAATACAACGAGGCGCAGGCACAAAACCAAGCCGGCATCGTAATTCGTCTTTTAGAACAAAATATCACGACGAATAAAGGTTTTTTGGAGAATCTCGATAAAAAGGTCAGTGAAAATGACGTCGTCGCGCAGGGGACGGACAACAATATCAGTATCGCCGAGATCGCGATTCCGCCCGATACGCCAATCTCGCCGCGCCGTCTGACAACGGTGCTCGCGGCATTGTTTCTTTCGACGCTTTTCGGGGCGGGACTCGCGCTCGTGCTTGAATATCTCGACGACACGATCAAAACGACCGAGGAAGTTGAAAATTATCTGCGGCTGCCGGCACTCGCGGCGATCCCGACGATCGATTCAATGCCGAAACGCCGTCTTTTACTGGTCGGCGGCGGTGAAAGCAATGAAGAGGCGGAAGCCCGCGCAAATTCGGAACTGCTGATCAATAACGATCCGCGTTCGTCTCTTGCTGAGGCGTATCGTCAGCTGCGAACATCAATCTTGCTTTCAACTGCCGGACACGCGCCGAAATCGCTGTTGGTCACTTCAAGTTTGCCGTCGGAAGGCAAAACAACGACGGCGGTCAACACGGCGATCAGTCTTGCGCAAACCGGTGCAAAAGTTTTGGTGATCGATGCCGATATGCGGCGACCGCGCTTGCACAGCGTTTTCGGTGTCAGCAACGCCGAGGGGTTAAGCACCATTCTTTCAAGCGAAATGGACTCCTCCCAAATTCTGGACATCATTCAGTACGATGAAGATTCCAAACTAAATCTGTTGCCATCGGGTCCGATTCCGCCCAATCCGGCAGAATTGATCGGATCTGAACAAATGGCGAATTTGTTAAAGAAAATGCAGGATCATTTTACCCACGTCGTCGTTGATTCGCCGCCGATAGCTTCGTTTACGGACGGAGTTTTGGTCGCTTCGATGGTTGATGGCGTGATCCTCGTCGTCCATTCAGGCAAAAGTTCACGGCAAGTTGTCCGCCGTTCGCGTCAATTACTGCAGGACATCGGTGCAAAAATTTTCGGTGTCGTTCTCAACAACGTCAATCTGCGTTCGCACGACAATTATTATTATTACCAAAGTTATTATCACAGAGATAATTACAATCACGACGAAGAAAAGTAATTTTTAATGAATTTTTCCGAAAAATCGATTCGAGTCGAAATCATCACGCCGGTTCACAATCGGCGTGATATTACTTTACAATGTTTGAAAAGCCTTTCGCGGATCAACAACCAAGGTTTGGAAATTCACGTAATTATAGTTGACGACGGTTCGACCGATGGAACTTCGGAAGCGATTGTCGATAATTATCCGGAAGTCGAGGTCGTCAGGGGCGATGGTCATTTATGGTTTAGCGCGGGAACCAATCGCGGAATCGAAGCGGCTTTAAAACACCAACCGGATTACATTTTAACGATCAACGACGACGCGGTATTTGATGAGAATTTTTTGCAAGCGATGATCGAATGCGCCGAAAACAACCCGAAATCAGTGGTTGGCTCGCTTCTGCTTCTGTGGGATACGCCGCATAAAATATTTCAAGTTTCGCCGCAATGGGACGTTTTGTCCGGCGGATTTCGGCACTGGGTTCAGCAAACGGTTTGGACGGTTCCGAAAAATGCCTGGGAAGTTGAATTGATTGTTGGCAATTGTGTTCTATTTCCGGTCGCGGCGATCAATGAATGCGGCTTGATGAACGAAAAACGCTTTCCGCATTTCGGCGATGCCGAATATACTCCAAGAATGCGCCGGATGGGTTGGCGTTTATTGATCGAACCGCGCTCACGCGTTTTTTGCCAACCGAATAATCTGCCGCCGAAAGTCAGGAAGATGCCGTTCAAAAAGCTGTTCAAGACCTTGTTTATCGATCTCGGGAACTCGCATAGTTTGCGCCGCCGTTTTCTCGCGACCTGGTATGGCGCGCCGAATCGTCTCGAGGGAACACTTGCATTTCCGATATTTTTTATTCGCTGGCTGTTTGGAAAAAATATCGAAGGCAATTATGCCAATCATCTCAAAGAAAAGCCGCTTGCCGAGACCTTTTCCGATAAAATTGTCCATAACTGATCTATTTTAATTCTTCCAACCAGTATTCGATCATTTCGTCGAGCATCGTTTCAAATGTGTAAACGGGTTTCCAATCGGTCGCCTTTCTTAATTTCGACGAATCGCCTTTTAAATTATGCAGTTCTTCGGGACGTAAATACCTTTGATTGACCGAGACCAGATTTTCCCATCCCAAACCTAATTTGCCGAAAACATATTCGACCAGATCCTGCACGCTGTGCGAAATTCCGGTCGCGCAGACAAAATCGTCGGGTTGTTCCAATTGCAGAATTTGCCACATCACTTTGACGTAATCTTTCGCGTGTCCCCAATCGCGCGTCGCCTGCATATTTCCGAGTTCGAGTTTGTCGGTTTGCCCGAATTTGATCCGGACGGCTTCTTTGCAGACTTTGTTGGTTACAAAATTTGTTCCGCGTCGCGGGCTTTCGTGATTGAAAAGAATCCCGTTGCTGACAAAAAGTTGATAAGCATTGCGATAATTTCGGGCGAGATGGTATGCAAAAACCTTCGCGCAGCCATATGGCGAAACCGGATTCATCGGCGTATTTTCGCGCTGGAATCCGTCCGGATCAACGGAATTGCCGAACATTTCAGATGATGAAGCCTGATAAACTCTGATGTCGGGTTTCATTAAACGAACGGCTTCGAGCACGTTGATCGTGCTCAGACCGGTCGCGTTCGCCGTATAGATCGGCTGGTCGAACGAGATCCGCACGTGCGATTGCGCCGCCAGATGATAAAGTTCGTCGGGCTGAATTTCTTTGATGACGTAGATCAGCGACGACAGATCGGTGACATCGGCGTAATACAGATTGATCCGGTCGCGGATATGTTCGATCCGCGTTGTTTGGGTTTCGGCAACGGAATTTCTTTTCAAAATTCCATGAACCTGATAACCTTTTTCGAGTAAAAATTCTGATAAATAACTTCCGTCTTGACCATTTATGCCGGTAATCAGGGCTTTTTTCATACAATATTGTTTGCTTTATAAAATTCGTAAACTTTTCGAATTCCGTCTTCGAGCTTTGTAAATTTAAAATCGGGCAAAAATGTTTTCATTTTCGCATTCGAAACGTCCTTTCGAAATTGCCCGTCGGGAGAAGTTTGATCGAAAATCAGTTCGAAATCTTCTTTGCCGCACGCTTTAAGAGTGATTTCGGCAATTTCGCGGATGCTTCGATTTTCATCAACTGATACATTAAATGATTCGTGTATATCATGGTCAATACAGTATTTAATAGTTCGGGCAAGGTCGCCGCCGTACATGAATTGTCGAAGTGGTTTGCCCGTTCCGAGAAGATTGATCTGACGACTGCCGTCACGCTCGGCTTTGATGATCTTTCCTAAAAGAGCGGTCAAATAATGACTTCGTTTTTCATCGACCTTGTCGTATTCGCCGAAAAGATTGCACGGGATCAGATAATTATATTTCGTCTGATACTGAGTGTTGTATGCGTCGATCTGAACCGCCAGCGAACGTTTGGCGATCGCATAGGCAAAATTCGTTTTTTGTGGCGCGCCTTTGTGCAGATCTTCTTCGGTCAAAGGATAATGTTCGAAAACATCCGGATAAATACAGGTCGAAAGAATGGCGGTCACACGTGCAACGTTATTGAGCCGCGCATATTTCAGTAAAAGAGTATTCATCAACAAGTTTTGCTCGATGAATTCTGCCGGAAAATTGATGTTTTCAATAATGCCGCCGACTCTTGCCGCCAGGTGAACAATATGATCCCAGCCCTTTTCGCAAAGTGTTTTAACGTCCATTTCAGAACGTAGATCAAAGTCCTTTGATGAAATAAAGGTTGCCTCCGCCAGAATTTCTTTGAGATGC
>JBBQOA010000493.1:0-3963 GCA_038330465.1 Pyrinomonadales bacterium | reverse complement strand
AAGACGCGAATTTTGACGGATTTGAACTCGAAAAACTGGTCAATGAAGAAAATCGGGTAGTTTTGGAAAGGCTTCTGAATCGTGCCAAACGCATCGGGCAAGCGAGCGAACAAACCATTTTACAGCGCGAAAATATTGACGGAAGCGCGGAAACGAGCGCGAATTTGCCGGTTGCTTTGACGGCGACCGCGCTGCCGCGCCTGTTTGGTGAAGCGAGCGGCGTCGTGCTCGTCATCGAAGACCTTTCGGAATTAATTACGGCGCAGCGTGCTTCCGCGTGGCAGGAAGTGGCGCGAAGAATGGCGCACGAGATCAAAAATCCTTTAACGCCGATCCAGCTTTCGGCGGAACGCATTGCCAAGCGTTGTCAGGTTTCAAGTTCCAAATTGCCCGCTCCGAGCGGGAATTCGTCAAATCTCGGGCTCGAACCATTAGATCTGGAACAAACAAAAAAGGTCATCAAAGACGGAACGGAAACGATCCTGCGCGAAGTCCAGAGCTTAAAATCAATGGTTGACGAATTTTCACGCTTTGCGCGGCTGCCGGACGTTAAACTCGAAAGCGGAAATTTGAATGAGATCGTCCGGCAATCGACGGTGCTTTATGAAGACCGCGACGCGCTCATTGAATTAAACTTAGCCGACAATCTGCCGAACGCGCTGATCGACGAAGAACAATTAAAGCGTGTCTTTGTCAATCTCATCGAAAACGCGGCGGAGGCTTTTGATAAAACGCAGGAAGACAAACGAATCAGCGTCAAAACCTTTTACGACAAAGCCCGCGACATCATCGTCGCCGAAGTTTTCGACAACGGCAACGGCATTCCGCCGTCTGATTTCCAGAAACTTTTTCAACCCTATTTCTCGACCAAAGGACGCGGCACGGGTTTGGGTTTAGCGATCGTCCAAAGAATCGTTTCCGAACATCACGGCAAAATAAAGGCAGTCAATAATTCTCCGCGCGGCGCGAAATTTATTGTCGAATTACCGGTGATTGTTTGAGGTGAAAATATGCTTGCAAAATGGTTTGAAGAATATCGAAAAGTTTCTAAGGAAACACGACTCATTTCGCAATTGGCAATGTTTCTTTTTTCGATTTTTACGATTTTAAGCCTTTATGACATTGCTCATTTTTTTTATTTTAATCCTTCGGCATTGAACAGGTTTTTTGAAATAAATCTCCTTTTTCCTGCCGTTATCTTTCAATCAGTAATCCTCATCATTTTTGCCGCAAGATTTGTTTTATTGTTATTCAAATCAAAAAAGGCTTTTGCTTTTAATCAAGTTTTCTGGCTAATTGGTTTTACGCTACTCATTAGTTATTGGTGTATTTCAAGACCTGTTCCGGGACCTTTTGTAATTTATTCAACTTTTGGTGATTCGATTTTCAGACACGCATCTCGAATTTTTGATGGTTTAGGTATGTGGTATTTGATTTTGAGCCCGCTTCACAAAATAATCACAATTATTGTTGCTATAATTAAATCTAAATGAACTCAGTTTTAATCGTTGACGATAACCGCAAAATTACTACAATCAAATATTAGGAGTAGAAAGATGAGTCAAACAATTTCGGCAATATATGAAAACGGCACTTTGATTTTGGAAAAACCTTTGGCGGTTTCCGAAGGCTCAAAGGTTGAAATCGTGATCGTTGTTTCCGAGAACACAAAGCAAAAACGAACGCCGGCAGAAATTTTAGCCGAGCTCGCCGCTTTGCCGCTTGAAGGCAAAACGGATAAATTTTCAGGACGCGACCACGATAAAATTCTTTACGGAGAAGACCGGGCAAGATGATTTTTGTTGACACCAGCGGTTGGTTTGCCGCGATCGTTCCATCCGATCAA
The DNA here is from genome assembly GCA_038330465.1 of Pyrinomonadales bacterium. GTDB lineage: Bacteria > Acidobacteriota > Blastocatellia > Pyrinomonadales > Pyrinomonadaceae > JAFDVJ01. The sequence continues at coordinate 2,117 of JBBQOA010000493.1, read as the reverse complement.
GACCACGAAATTGCGCGGAACTGGTTTCTGCAAAATCGGGAGCCTTTATTCACGACCGATTATGTGATTGATGAAACATTAACACTCTTCAGGGCTCGCGGCGAAAAAACTCGTTCACTTCAAATAGCCAAAGAATTATTTAGCCGGGAACTTGCCGAAATTTATTTTTGACCGAAGAAGATATTTTGCAAACTTTAGAAGTGTTTCAGCAGTTTTCGGACAAAGATTGGAGTTTCACCGATTGTTCAAGCAAATTCATCTGTGAAAAGTTTGAGATTACTCACGCTTTTTCGCTCGACAAACATTTTCGGCAATTCGGAACATTGATTGTTGTTCCATAAATTAAATGTCCAATTCAATTTTAATCGTTGATGATGAGCGCGGGATTCGCGAGACTTTGCGCGGGGTTTTGGAAGATGAAGGTTTTGAGGTCGAAACCGTCGCGAGCGGCGAAGCTTGTCTGAAAGCAGTCGAAGCCACGCATTTTGCGTGTATTTTGCTCGATATTTGGCTCGGCGACGGCATCGACGGACTTGAAACGCTCAAGAAACTGCGAGACGGCGGCAGCGATTCTGCCGTGATAATGATTTCCGGACACGGCAATATCGAAACGGCGGTCAATGCGACCAAACTCGGCGCGTTCGATTTTATCGAGAAACCTTTATCGCTCGAAAAAACTGTCCTGACCGTTCGCAACGCGATCAAGCAGCGCGAGCTTGAGCGGACGAATGCGCAGCTTACCGAGCAATTAAGCCACGAATACGAAATGGTCGGCGCGTCGGTCGCGATGCGCGCGCTCCGCAAACAGATCGCGATCGTCGCGCCGACCGACGGACGCGTTTTGATCTCGGGCGAATCGGGCACCGGCAAAGAACTTGTTGCCAGAGCAATTCACTCGGCATCGCGTCGCAAAAACCTGCCGTTCGTCGAGATAAATTCCGCCGCGATTCCCGAAGATCTCGTCGAATCAGAGCTTTTCGGACATACGAAAGGCGCGTTTTCGGGCGCCGGCGCGGCGAAAAAAGGGAAATTTGAAATTGCCGACGGCGCGACGCTTTTTCTTGATGAGATCGGCGATATGTCGCCGCGCGTGCAGGCAAAAATGCTCCGCGTCCTCGAAGAACAACGCTTTGAACCCGTCGGCAGCAACACGCCGCTCAAAGTTGACGTGCGCGTCATTTCGGCGACCAACAAGCCGCTTTCGGGCTTGATCGAAAACGGCGATTTTCGCGCCGATCTGTTTTATCGCCTCAACGTCATTCCGTTTCAAATTCCGCCGCTGCGTGAAAGATTAGAAGACATTCCCGCGCTCGTCGAGCATTTTAACCGTAAATTTTCGCTCGCTTACGCCAAAAAACTCAAGGAATTTTCGCCCGAATCGATCGAAGCGCTGCAAAATTACGCGTGGCTCGGCAACGTCCGCGAACTCAAAAACACGATCGAACGCGTCGTTATTATGGTCGAAAAGCAAAAGATCGGCGCGGAAGATCTGCCGAAATTCAATGTCGCGGAAGACGCGCCCGCGTCGAGCTTTCGCTTTCCGTCGTTCAAAGACGCGACGGACGCCTATCAGCGCGAATTTATTCTTCACAAATTGGGTGAATTCGACGGCAACGTCGCCCGCGCCGCCGATTCGATGGGCGTTGACCGCAGTCATCTCTATCGTCGGATGAAGAATCTAGGTATCAATGCGGAAAAAGGAAAATCGGAAGTTTGATTGATTCAAAAATGTGGCTTGATGAAATTTTCTGAAATAATCTGACCTATTATTCGCTGATTTGGTGACAATCACCCCATTCGATTGCGTTGCCGAATTCAGCGAAAATGACCGGCACGGCTTTATCGGCTTTCGGGTGAATATCGTGAAAAAGTAGAACGCCGTGCCGTTTTATCAACATTAAAATTTCCATTCGATTGATGATGTTTTCCGCATCAATTTGTCCATTCCAATCCTGCGAATCCATATTCCAGAGCGCGACTTGCAGACCTTCTTTTTGAAAAAACGCGCCGCTGTCCGATTTTCGCTGACCGTAAGGCGGACGAAAAAGAGGCGTAAAAATCGTTGTGCCTTCAAAGCTATTTTTGATCAAATCAATCGTCTCGGTAACAGATGTTTG
>JBBQOA010000492.1:0-3975 GCA_038330465.1 Pyrinomonadales bacterium | reverse complement strand
TGACGCACGGGGCTTTATGCTGTCGCCAACTTCGTTGGCTGAAAAACTTTGCCGAAATAATTTCTATAAAATCTTAAATGAGCGAAATAAAAATAAACGATTTTGTGATCAGATTTGCCAACGTCAACGGGACGGGTTCGGCGAGTGCGAACGCGCTTTTTACGAAGGCGATCTTTCGGATGGGCATTCCCGTCACGCCGAAGAATATTTTCCCGTCGAATATTCAAGGGCTGCCGACGTGGTATGAAGTGCGCGTCAGCGAAAAAGGTTATCTCGGGCGGCGCGAAGGCGTCGATTTTCTGGTTTGCGTCAATCCGCAAAGCATGATGAAAGACGTCGCGAGCGTCAAAAAGGGCGGCTATTTTCTTTACGACAGCAGCAAACCGCTGCACGCCCAATATATCCGCGACGACATCAATTACATCGGCATTCCGCTGATGGAACTTTCGAACAACGCTTATACGGACGCGCGCCAGCGCCAGCTTTTCAAAAATATCATCTATATCGGCGCGCTCGCCGCGCTTTTCGACATTGAATTCAATGTCCTCGAAGACCAGCTCGGCGAACAATTCAAGGGCAAGGAAAAACTGATCGAACCGAATATCAAAGCCTTAAAGATGGGCGTCGATTACGTGCGGGAGAATTTCGAATATCCGCTCCCGATCCGCGTTGCGCGGCGCGATCTGATCGGCGATCAGATTCTCATCGGCGGCAATACGGCGTGCGCGCTCGGCGCGATCTACGGCGGTGCGACTGTCGCCGCGTGGTATCCGATCACGCCTTCGACTTCCGTCGTTGATTATTTTACGAAATACGCCGAAAAACTCCGCGTTGACAAGGAAACCGGCAAAAAGAATTTTGCGATCGTGCAGGCGGAAGACGAGCTCGCCGCGATCGGCATGGTTCTCGGCGCCAACTGGAACGGCGCTCGTTCCTTTACAGCAACGAGCGGTCCGGGACTTTCGCTGATGAACGAATTCTTAGGCTTGGCTTATTTTTCGGAAATTCCGACCGTTTTAATCGACGTTCAGCGCACCGGACCTTCGACCGGAATGCCGACGCGGACGCAGCAATCCGATATTCTTCTCGCCGCTTATGCTTCGCATGGCGACACGAAACACGTTTTGCTTTTTCCCGCTTCGCCCAGAGAATGTTTTCAGATGACGGCGGCATCTTTTGATCTCGCCGAAAAACTGCAAACGCCCGTCATCGTGATGACCGATCTCGATTTGGGCATGAACGATCACGTCACGCGCCCGCTCGAATGGGACGACGATCGGAAATACGATCGCGGCAAAGTTTTAAACGCCGCCGAGCTCGAAAATTTAGAAAGATACGGACGTTATCTCGACACGGACGGCGACGGCATTCCGTACCGGACGATTCCGGCGACGCACGAAACAAAGGGCGCGTTCGTGACGCGCGGCAGCTCGCGCGACGAATACGCTGCCTACACCGAAGACAGCGCCGTCTATCAACGCAATATGGATCGCCTGATCAAAAAATTCGAGACCGCGAAGCAATTGGTTCCCGAGCCGAAATTCTTTCAGGAATCGAATTCTTCCGATTCGGGCGTGATCTTTTTCGGCACTTCGACCTACGCCGCCAAAGAAGCGGTCGAGCTTTTGAAGGAAGAAAACATCGTGCTCGACGCAATGCGCCCGAAAGCCTTTCCGTTCGGCACAGCGTTTGTCGATTTCGTCGCGGCGCATAAAAAAGTTTTCGTGATCGAACAAAACCGCGACGCGCAATTTAAGACCCTGATGATGACCGAACTCGGGATCAACGCCGACAAACTCATCTCGATCTTAAATTACGACGGAATGCCGATCACCGCCGATTTTATTTATAATCGGATCAAATCGAATTTGACGGGAAATTAACTTAACGCAAAGGCGCAAAGGCGCAAAAGCGGAAAGGGTTTTAGAAATATCCAAATGACTAAATCCTAACCATAAAAATCTTTGCAACTCTGCGCCCTAGCGACTTTGCGTTAAAATACAACTAATAATATGTCATACGTACGTTCTAAATTTCGCCATCCGCATCTACCCAAAAACGATTTGGGTTACACGGTTGATTATTACGAAGGTTCGCTTTCGACGCTCTGCGCCGGATGCGGTCACGATTCGATCTCGGCGTCGGTCGCCGAGGCTTGTTTTCAACTCAACATCGAGCCGCACAAGGTCGCCAAGCTTTCCGGCATCGGTTGTTCGTCGAAAACGCCCGCCTATTTTCTGAACAATTCGCACGGTTTCAATTCGGTGCACGGACGAATGCCGTCGGTCGCGACGGGCGCCAATCTCGCTAACCGCGATCTGATCTATTTGGGAGTTTCGGGCGACGGCGACACGGCTTCGATCGGGATGGGGCAATTCGTTCACGTCATCCGCCGCAATCTCAATATGGTTTATCTCGTGATGAACAACGGCTGCTACGGTTTGACGAAAGGACAGGATTCGGCGACCGCCGATCACGGCTCGAAAAACAAATCGGGGCACATCAATCTTTTTGAATCGATCGATTTGGCAAGTCTCGCGATCGAACTCGGCGCCACCTTTGTCGCGCAGAGTTTTTCGGGCGATAAAGAGCAGTTGATCCCGCTCATCAAAGCCGCGATGAGTCATCCGGGATTCGCCTTTATCAACGTCATTAGCCCGTGCGTGACATTTAACAACAACGTCGGTTCGACCAAATCTTACGATTATGTCCGCGAACATATGGAAGCGACCGCGACCTTTGATTTCGTGCCGCTCGCGCGCGAAATCAAGGCAAGCTACGACGAAGGAATTGTCGAAAGCCTGCAAATGCACGACGGTTCGCTGATTCAACTGCACAAAATCGCCAAAGACTGGAATCCTTTGGACCGAATTTCCGCGATGAATGCCGTCGGCAACGCAAGGGTCAAAGGCGAGATCTTAACCGGCTTGCTCTATCTGAATCCCGATTGCCGCGAATTGCACGATTTGATCGAAACGAGCGAAAAACCTTTGAATTCATTGACCGAAGCGGAACTTTGTCCGGGTTCGGAGATTCTCAAAGGCATCAACGACAGCTTTCGCTAAATGCCGTAATTTACTAGTCTGTGTTTTAAACTTACTTATGTTTTGCTTTGCTTCTCAAGCGGGAAACAATTTCTTTGAGTGTTTTCTGACAATGGGAAACATATTTCCCGCAAAGACGCAAAGGCGCAAAGAAATACATATTCGGACAATTTGATTTAGATTAAACGACGACGATGCGGTCGTCCGATTCGGGCATCATCTTGAAATCGATGAGCGGGCGCGCGTCGGGCGCGATCACTTCGCGCGGAAGCAGGTTCGCGTTTCCAGTAGAGCGCGAAAAGATCGGTACCGCTTTCGGCGGTTTCGATAACATTGATCAAATAATGAAAATCGGCGTGAAAAAAGCGGTTGTAGGCTTTGTCCATTTCGCGCGAAAGCGTCGGATTGGCGACGGCGACAAGTTTTCTGCCGATTTCCGCCGCTTCGGGTTCGTGGTCGTAGATCAATTGCACATCGTCCGGCGCGAGCGTTTCGCAGAGCCGCAGAACGAGCGAATTTGCGCGCTCGACACGCGGCGTTTCATTTAAGAGCTGGATCATATGCCCATAAAGAGCGCGATCGTGAACCAACGCGCAAACGCGGGAGCCGAATTCGGGTAGAGCGTGATCGTATTATCATCAAAAATCCCGATAAACCGCGCGTGATTCGGCGATGAAAAATCGTCAACGACATTGACACCGAGTGATTCGATATGCAGATGAATTTGCGCTAAAACCTCTTCGACCTCTTTCCCGTCCGGCAATCCGAAAAATTCTTCCGTTTTCATTATCTTTTTATTTCCTGTTTCAAAATCCTTTATTCAAAACAGTTGATAGTCTAACATCTGCCGCAAACACGGCGCATTTCTTTTTTATTTTTAACGCCGCGGCTCAATATACTGCGCAAACGCCGTTAAAAAATTGTTGACCAT
>JBBQOA010000491.1:0-3980 GCA_038330465.1 Pyrinomonadales bacterium | reverse complement strand
AATTTAGGCGTAATTTTTGCAGAGAGTTGAGAAATTCGAGAGTTACTTCAATGCCGCGAACCGCCCGCGTGGCGCGCTCGGCTTCGAGCCGATTCCCGTAACGCATTATTCTTTCAAGATTTTCACGAGTCAAAGCAAGTTTTGAGCAAACTTCGTCGAACCGCCGCGAATCATTGTCACTAAAAAGTTCGCCAATTGACGGATAATTGAGCAATTTATCAAGGTTCTCCGAATTTGATTCAGGGTTTTGCATTGATCCGGATAAATTATCTGTTTGATTTTCATTTTGCATAAATTTAGTGAAACTTAAATTAAATTTTACACAGCTGAAAATGCTTCATCTAACTACCAAAACAGCCATTATGTTACTATCTGTTATAAGGTATTTATTTGTCAAAGGTTTCGATAATTTTTGAATGGTTAAACGGTTATTGGTCAAAAAAAAGGAAGAATTGCTTTCAGAATTCACGCATGAAATTTTTCCCAACGGTATCATCACCGTTGGGAACGATTCCTCGGCGACCCTCACGCTTGAAGATGAGACGATCGCGCCCGAACAACTGGTCATTGTCTGTGAAGATGATGCAATGACGCTTTTATGCCGCGATGAAGGAACATCGGTCAACGGCGAAATCTTAGCAAAGGGAGCCCTTCATAATTTGCAGATCGGCGATCTCATCACGGTTGGGGAATATAATTTAATTATTCAAACGGAAGATACCGGCGACGCCGCGAAAACTCCGCCAAATTCAAGTTCAAATGAAGCATCGACGGAAATTCTGGCTTCGCATTTCGACCAGCCGAAATCTACGACAAAACCCAAAAAATCGAAAGAAAAACCCGAACGCGGCGCAACCGAACGCAGCTTGACCGATGTCTTGGAAGGACTTCGTTCGGAAGAAAAATTTTATTTTCTGATCAAGGATGCGAGTCACGCGGACCGTCGAATTTATGTCGAAACCGAAGAAATGTGGCTTGGCTGGTCGAATTCCGGTGAATGTGTTTTGACGACCTCACCGGACGAAGTTGAAATTCCGCGAGCGCAAATCCGCAAAGATTGGAGCGGCGTCGTGATTTATCCGATCAAAAGCGGGAATATTTGGTTGAACGAAGAAACGCTGACCGAACCGCATCGGCTTAAAAACGACGACAAACTTTTTTTATTGGGAAAAGAAGGAGTAAAACTCGATCTCGAAACCATCATAAAATTTCACGAACCGACCGCGCTTCTGATCCTTGATTCGATCTTGCCGAAACAATTGCCGCCGCCAGTTTTGCTGGATGCTTCCGCAAACGACATTGGCGGAAGAGAAATTGATGAAGCGGATTTGATTGAAAAGGGTAAAATTCCGCAATCCTCAGTTGATTTGCGCGGCAAAAGACAAATATTCGGCTATTTCACCGTTACTGAAATCATTATAATGACAATCGGGACACTAATTACAGCCGCCGTAATATTTTTTATTCTGGAATGGTATTAATCCTTCGGAAACAGACACTTTCTATTATTGGGAGATATTGATAAAATTAGCTGACGCAACTAATCAACAGAGGAACCACCTAATAAAATGAAAGCAATCGGCAATTCGCTAAATTTTGACGCAATTTTAGGTCAAGGCAATTTGACGGCAATGCTCGCAAAGTATAAGGATCTGCTTTTGCCGATCGGTCTTTTGTTGGTTGTCGGAACACTCTTTATTCCGCTTCCGGCAGAAGTTGTTTCAGTTTTAATTCTGATCAATCTGGCGATTTCGATCACGGTTCTGGTTACTTCGCTGTTTATCAATTCGCCCGTCCAACTTACTTCATACCCGACAATTTTGCTGCTGACGACGATCTTTCGGCTGACCTTGAGCGTTTCCGTGACGCGTAATATTTTATCGCACGGCGAACCCGGGTCGGTCGTCGAAGCGCTCGGACACATCACCGCGCAGGGAAATTTGATCACCGGTGCGGTTCTTTTCATCATCATTTTGGTCGTGCAATTTTTAGTTGTCAGCAAAGGTTCGGAGCGCGTCGCCGAGGTCGCTGCGCGGTTTACGCTCGACGCGATGCCGGGAAAACAGATGGCGATCGATGCAGATCTGCGTTCGGGTCTGATAACGCAGGAACAAGCACGAATGCTGCGGATCGAACTCGGCAAGGAATCACAGCTACACGGTGCGATGGACGGTGCAATGAAATTCGTCAAGGGCGACGCGATCTGTACGATCATTATCGCACTCGTCAATATCGTCGCCGGTTTAACGGCGGGCGTGATGATGCACGGTTTGTCTTTTGCCGAAGCCGCCAATAAATATACGATCGCAACTTTCGGTGATGGTTTGGCGGCAATTATTTCATCGCTGATGATCACACTTTCGGCGGGTATTGTCGTGACGCGGGTTTCTTCGCACGATGAAACCTCAAATGTCGGCACGGACATCGGCATGCAGCTTTTTACTTCGCCGAAGCCTTTATTTATTACGGGCGGAATTATGTTTCTGCTGACGCCGCTAAATTTATTATTCATTCCGGTCGGTGCCGGCGCGGCGGGCATCGGTTATCTGCTTCATCGGCGGCAGCAAAAACTTATCGAAGAAGGCAAATTGCCGGATCGTTCGCAGCCGGCAACTGATTCGGATGAGATCCAGATGAGTTTTACGGTTCCGATGGCGATCGTCGTGAGCCGAGAATTGACTCATCTGGTCGATAAAAACACGCCTGAAGGCGCTCGTTTTCGCGCCGAAATTCCAAAACTTCGCAACGCGCTTTATTACGATCTCGGCGTGATGGTGCCGTTTTGCTACGTCGGCGGCGACGCGCCGATCACCGCGAACGAATATTACATTGCGGTCAAAGAAGTTCCCGTCGGGACGGGCGCACTTCGCCCCGATTGTGTTTATGTCAACGATTCGGCGGAAAATATTCGTGTTTTCGGGATCGACGGCGAAAATGTCAATAATCCGGCTGATTTACGTCCCGGCGCGTGGATCCCGGCGGATCAGCGGCATATTGCCGAAACCGCCGGGCTCAAAGTCTGGGAAGCGGCGGACGTCATTCTGCTGCATCTTTCGCGTATTATGCGGCGTTACGCGCACGATTTTATCGGTATTCAAGAGGCGCAGGGGTATCTCGATTTCGTTTCACGCGGAATGCCGAAGCTGGTCGAGGAAACGATTGGCAAAGTAATTACGATTCATCAATTTACCGATGTTTTACAGCGGCTCGTCCAAGAGGGAATTTCGATCCGCGATACGAAATCAATCCTTGATGCACTGAGCGAATGGGGACGCATCGAAAAAGATCCGGTGATGCTGACCGAACATATCCGGGCGGCAATGCGCCGCTATATCTCGTTCCGTTACGCGCTTGGCAGCGATACGCTTTTTGTTTATTTGCTTGACCCCGAAATCGAAGACGTTATTCGCGGAGCGATCCGCCGCACTTCGACCGGTTCGTTTCTATCGCTCGACCCGACGATCGCTCACGACATTCTCGATGCGATTCGGCGCGAAATCGCCGATCAGCCGCCGACCGCGCAGCAACCCGTGATCGTCACCGATATGGAATTGCGGCGTTTTGTGCGGAAAATGGTCGAGCTCGAATTCCAAAATCTGGCGGTTTTGTCTTATCAGGAATTAACTCCGGAACTGAATATTCAGCCGATCGGCAGAATTTCGATGCGTTCGAGCGGCGGCGGATATAGCGGTTTTGAACACGAATTCGCCGATTTGCCCGAAGCCCTGTTGCCGTCATCGATCGAAGAACTGAGTAATTGATTTATTGATTGGAAGTATAACAAATCGTCGGGAGCGGATTTCTCATCAATCAATGTTGTGAATGAAATCAAGAATTTTATCAAATAATGTCAAAAACTTTTGAATTTTGCAGACTGAAAACCGTTTTAGTATTTCTGCTTGCCGCATTTTTGCTCGCGGCTTGTAATGCCCGAAAAGTTCAAACCGTCAAGATCGAAGCCGAAGCCAACCAAATAATTG
>JBBQOA010000490.1:0-4010 GCA_038330465.1 Pyrinomonadales bacterium | reverse complement strand
AAAACTTGCTCACCTTGACCATCGAAAAAATGATCTTGTTAGGTTCTTGATTATTGCTCATATTAAAAATTGTAAATCTCTATTTTGCTTTTCTGCTTTCGGAAATCTCCCAAAGCGTATTTTCGTATGCATTGTTAAAGCGTACTGTCGTTAAATCTTTGAATTTATATTTGGTCGGCGAATCATCCCATTCTGCAACCGGATCGATCTCGATCAGGCTGAAACTTTTTTTGCCCAATTTTTTCAGCCTTCCGATGTTGCATTGATTTTTATAAATTAATTCCGATTCAATGACAATTAGGTTAAAGTTCTCACTAACCCTTTGCAAGATCGTTGTCCAGCTTTCGATGGAAATTTCGGGAATCGGTTGCGGTTCGATCTTTTTGTATTTGACGACCTCATTGAGAAAATGTTCTTCCTCGTCATAAACCAGAAAATTTTTGACGCTTTTATTTTGAAAAATAAAATACCCATCGGTTGCGAACCAATCACGGTCGAATTGCTGAATCAACGTAAAATCATCGCTGACAGCCAGAACAAAACCGAACAATTTGTGTTTATCGAAAGGCTTCCGGTTAAATTCAACTAACCATTTATTCTCGATGATTTCTTTGAAATCCCGCTCTTTAGCCATTAATTTTAATTCTCCTGACCGCCAATTTATCAATTCTATCTCTCCGCACTTCAAAACCGATTCCCGCCGATTCGGGCGCGAGAATTGTTCCCTGTGCGCTGACCTCGACCGCCGGTTCGATGATGTCTTCGTGCCAGTAGCGTTTCGACGCGGAAACGTCTCCGGGAAGCGTGTAGCCTTTGAGCGTCGAGATCGCGATATTATGGGCGCGTCCGATGCCCGATTCGAGCATTCCGCCGCACCAGACCGGAATGCTGCTCTCGCGGCAGATCTGTTCGATGCGTTTCGATTCGCTGTGTCCGCCGACGCGTCCGTTTTTGAGGTTGATGATCTTGCCGGATTCGAGTTCGATCGCCTTGCGCGCGTCGTCGGGCGATTTTACCGGTTCGTCAAGACAAATCGGCGTCCGGATTTCGCGCTGCAATTTGGCGTGATCGATGATGTCGTCGTGCGAAAGCGGCTGTTCGAGCATCATCATTTTGAACTCGTCGAGACTTTTGAGTTTTTCAATATCCGCTAATGTATAAGCGGAATTCGCGTCGCCCATAAGCCTTATGTCGCCGAATGTTTCGCGCACTTTTTTAATTACGTCGTAATCCCAGCGCGGCGAAATTTTAATTTTAATGCGCTGATAACCCGCGTCGAGTTCGGTCTGGATTTTCTCCAAAAGTTGCTCGACCGAATCCTGAATTCCGATCGAAACGCCGCACGAAATTTCTTGATTAACGCCGCCAAGATGTTTCCATAAAGGCACGTTTAATTTCTTTGCTTCCAAATCCCACACAGCAGTTTCGATCGCCGCTTTCGCCATTCGATTGCCGCGCACCTTTTTCATCAGATCCCAAATCTGCGCCGCCGATTCGACTTCTTTTCCGATGACTACGGGAGCGAGAATTTTTTCGATGACCGCCCACGCCGCGTCCGTCCATTCCTCGGAATACGAAGGCGTTTCGCCGCACGTCGCTTCGCCCCAGCCTTCCGCGCCCGCTTCGTCGCAAACGCGCGTTAAAATAATTCTTCGCTCGTAAGTTCGCCCGAAACTCGTCTCGAAAAAATGGACGAGCGGCAAATTGATTTCGATAAGTTCGATTGATTTGATCTTCATTTTCCCAAATAACTGATGACAGGCAAATAAAAAGGATAAGCAAAATTGCTTATCGTGTCTATCCCAAGCCGAATTTTTCGCCGAATGTGAACAACAACATTTTTCTGCCGCCTCAGAATTTTCTGAGACCTTTCGTTTTAGTATTTTTACCGCGATGCAATAAACTTTCGGAATAGTTGAAAATTGGTTGTCGGTAGCTTTCAATTTTCAGATGTTCCGAAGGATAATTGTCATTAAGAAAAGTGTAAAAAACAACTTGTCACAATAGTTTAGAGGCGGGTCTGTGACCGCCGGGCAACGCGGTCACAGACCGCTTCTTAACGATTAAAGGTTTTTTACTGTTATAATTTATTTTTTTTATGTTCCTTAGATCAGCCTGAATCTTAAAGCTGCTTGCCAATATTTTTATGATGAAAAACAAACCATTTTTATACGTTATTTTGACGTTCTGCTTGGTTTTCCCGATTTTTGGACAAACACCACAAATTGCCAGCGTCATTCACACGCAATACAAGATAAATTCGCAGATTTTGGGCGAAGAACGCTCCATTCTGGTGCGCGTTCCGGCAAATTACGAACGAACGGACGAAAGATTTCCGGTTGTTTATATGACGGACGCGCATCCGCCGCAAAATGCGATGATGGCGGGAATCATCGAACAACAGGCGTGGGGCGGACAGATGCCCGAAATGATTATTGTCGGCATTCAAAACACGAATCGTTCACGCGATCTGACGCCGTCCGACGACGGCAAAGGCGGCGCGGTCGGCGGCGGCGCAAAGTTTTTGCAGTTCATCGAAACGGAAGTTATTCCGCTCGTCGAGAAAAATTACCGAACCGAGCCGTTCCGCATCTTTGCCGGACACAGTCTCGGCGGTCTGTTTGCGGTTTACGCTTTGACGGCGCGTCCCGACCTTTTCAATGCTTTCATCGCGGCGAGTCCGGTCTTAAATTACGACGATAATTACGTCATCAAACTTTCGGCAGAGCTTTTCAAGCAAAACAAAAACTGGAAAAAAACGCTGTTTGTCGCGATCGGCGACGAACCCGATTATGTCAAAGGTTTTCATGCGTTCGAGGACTTGCTGAAACGGGCAAAACCGAAAAACTTTGACTACGAATTTCGCGAATTCAAGGACGAAAATCACGCGTCGGGCGTGTTGCCCGCCTATTACGCGGGTTTGCGAAAGATTTTTGCGGGTTGGATACCGCCGCCGTCGGGTTCGGTCGCGGAATTGGAGAATCATTATAAAAAATTGTCCGACCGCTTTGGCTACAAAATCGTGATTCCCGAAGTTTTGCTCAATCAGATCGGTTATCAATTTCTGCGCGCCAAAAATTACTCCGAAGCGATCGAGGTTTTCAAAAAGAATATCGAAAACCATCCGAACGCCGCTAATTGCTACGACAGTTTGGCAGCTGCCTACGAAAAGAACGGCTCATTAAAATCGGCAAAAGAAAATTACGAAAAAGCCTACAAAATGGCGGAAGCACACGGCGAAACCGCGCTTGCTCAAACCGCCAAAGCAAATTTTGAAAGAATTTCGGCGAAATTAACAAATGTTTTTAAGACCGGAGCGTCGGCACCCTCGCCGGCAACGCCGCTTGCAAAGTGGTGTAAATACTCCATTTATCTAAAAGTTGAAAGTAACCGAAAGTTTTTGAGAATTTTGGAGAAGATCGAAGACGCTTGAAGCCCGTCTATCAAGCGGCAGAATTCTTCTTCTGACTTTTATTTTTTGTTTTCAAAAGCTTTCCGGAAATATCCAAATCATTTACGCGATTGATCCAATACTTCACGGACTTTGGCGAGGAGTGTTTCGAGGACGAAGGGTTTGCCGAGAAAATCGACGTTCGGGGCATTTGAATCGTGCAGAAAATCGTTGTCTTCGCTGTAACCCGAGGTAAAAAGAACCGGCAAGCGCGGATAAATTTCTTTGACCTTGCGGAAAAATTCGACGCCGCTCATTTGCGGCATCACGACATCGGTTATCACCAGATCAATTTTGCCATTCATCTTTTGGCAGATCTCAAATGCCGCTTCGCCGTTTTCCGCCGTGATGATCTGATAACCTTCTTCTTCCAGAATACTTTTAGTGAGTTCGCGAACCATTTGCTCATCCTCGACGATCAGAATAGTTTCCGTTCCGCTGGTCGGATTTGAATTTGACGAAATTGGCGTTTCAGCCGTTTCTTCTGCTTTTTCGACACAGGGAAAATAGATCTTAAATCTCGTACCGATTCCGACCTCGCTTTCGACAAATATCTCGC
>JBBQOA010000489.1:0-4031 GCA_038330465.1 Pyrinomonadales bacterium | reverse complement strand
GGTAATGGTTTTATGGCAAAAAAGGTTGAGATCCCGCAAACCTTTGTCGGGCAGGAAACGACGCTCGGGCTTGCCGAAAGCTACAGTTACAACGAAATTTACATCAACGGCAGAGAGGTTTTCGCCGGGATCTTGAAAGGCAAACGCGAGATCATTATTCCGAAAAATACTTGGAAAGCGGGCGAAAATCGGATCGTCGTCAAAATGAACAAAACCATCGATCCGGAATGGTTTGGACTTGGTTTGATGGGTTCGGCAGACGATGTTTTCATCAAATCGAACGATGAAAAAATTCCGCTCGCGAAAGATACATGGTTCTTGATGCCGTCGTTTGCCGAACCGCACGAATACGCTCATTCGAGCAATAATGTCGGAACGGCGATCTATAACGGAATGATCGCGCCGCTCGCGCCTTTTGCGATCCGCGGCGTGCTTTGGTATCAGGGCGAAACAAATGCCGGACGTTCATTTCAATACCGCAAGACATTTCCGCTGATGATCGAAGACTGGCGCAAAAAATGGAACGATCCGTTTTATTTTTACTTTGTTCAACTCGCAAGCTACGGTGCCAATCAGAGTAGCAATGACGGCAGCGGTTGGGCGGAACTGCGTGAAGCGCAAACACTTACGTTGAGTTTGCCGAAAACCGGAATGGCGGTGACGACCGACATCGGCAATGCGACCGACGTTCACCCGACGAACAAACAAGACGTTGGTTGGCGGCTCGCGGCAAACGCCTTAAAACAAACTTACGGGCAGGATATTCCATCCAGCAGCCCATTGTTCGATTCGGTCAAATTTGAAAACGGCAAAGCCATCGTTTCGTTCAAATTCGCCTTCGACGGTTTACAGGTGAAAGATAAATTCGGTTACCTCAAAGGTTTTGAGATCGCCGGTCAAGATAAGAAGTTTTATTACGCAAAAGCCGAGATCGAAGGCGATAAAGTGATTGTTTACAATTCAAGTGTGAAAGATCCGGTTGCTGTTCGGTTTGCCTGGTCGGATGCGCCGACCGATGCGAATCTCTATAATTCGGCAGGTTTTCCGGCTTCTTCTTTTCGAACCGACAATTGGCAGGGCATCACGGTCGGGAATAAATTTCAATAAGCGATGAATAGAATTTTTACTAATTTTCCGGTTTTGACGACCTCACGACTTGTCTTACGGCAAATCGAGCCGAGTGATGCAAGTCTCATTTTTGATCTTCGCAGAAACGAAACGGTCAATAAATTTCTGCATAGACCGAAGCCTCAAACGATCGAAGATGTTTTGCAAATAATTGAAAAATTGAATCTGGGAATCAGTGAAGGCAAACAATTTTACTGGGTAATAAATCTCAAAAACGATAAAAGAGTTATCGGAACAATTTGTTTATGGAATTTTTCCGACGAAAAATCGTGTGCCGATATCGGTTACGAACTGCATCCTGATTTTCAGCGAAAAGGATTGATGAATGAAGCAGTCGAAACAATTATCAAGTTCGGTTTCAATGAATTGGAGCTTGATGTGATCGAAGCCTGGACAGTGTCAGACAATACGGCTTCAATAAGACTCTTGGAAAAAAGTAATTTTATCAGAAACCTCGAAGCTGAAACCGAAATCGACCGCGAAACCGAAGGCGAAAATACCGTTATTTACAGCTTGAAAAACCAACTATCCGGATAAATCCAGACAAATTTTATCCATAAAATGGAAAATCAAAACAAAATTAAAATGTTGCGTCATACGGTGGCGACCGTCGCTTATCGCGGCGCCAAGGCGATTGCGAATGCACCAGCCGGTTTTGCTGATTTTAAGGCGTCGGACGAGACGCGGACGTCGCTCGAAATTCTCGCGCATATCGGCGATCTGTTTTATTGGGCGCTGACGATGGCGAAAGGGAAAACCGTTTGGAATGACGCTCAACCGCTTGCGTGGAACGAAGAGACGGAAAGATTTTTTGCGGCGCTCAAAGCCTTTGATGATTATCTGGCATCCGCCGGACCGGTCAAAAGTCCGTGTGAGAAACTTTTTCAGGGTCCGGTCGCCGATGCCTTGACGCACGTCGGGCAGATCAATCTTTTGCGGCGAATGTTTGACGCGCCCGTCAGGGGCGAAAACTATTTCAAGGCAGAGATCGAAACGGGACGCGTCGGCGAAAATCAATCGGCAACCCGCACGGAGTTTGATTGAATCATAGCGTTTGTGAGAGTTGAATTATTCTCACAAATGCACAAGATTTTTTCAGTAAACCGATCTATAATTTTTGTATGTGGAAGCCGACCGACATTGCCATTCCTATTTTCGCCTTGATGATCGCGGTTGAGATTTATCTGTCAGTTCGATACGAAGAGACCTATGACCGCAAAGATGTTTGGACAAATATCGCGCTCGGTTTCGGCAGCGCCGGTTTCGGCATTATTTTCGGTGTCATCCAGATATTTTTTTACGGCTATATCTACGAAAACATCACGCCTTTCAAAATGCCGATGGATGTTTGGTGGACGTGGGCGATTTTGCTTGTGGCGGACGATTTTCTTTATTACTGGTTTCATCGGATGAGCCACGAAACACGTTTTTTCTGGAACTTTCACGTCGTTCATCATTCGTCGAATCAATATAATCTGTCAGTCGCCGTCCGCCAGAGCTGGTTTTCGGGCATCGCGCACTGGATCTTTTATTTGCCTGCTGCGATGCTCGGGTTTCCGCTTTGGGCGTTTGTCACGATGCACGGACTAAATCTTATCTATCAATTCTGGATCCATACAAAAACCATCAAACAAATGCCCGCGTGGTTTGAATATATTTTCAACACGCCGTCGCATCACCGCGTTCACCACGGCGTCAATGATCTCTATCTCGACAAAAACTACGGCGGGATCTTTATCATCTTTGATCGAATGTTCGGCAGCTTTGTCGCGGAATCCGAAGAAGTTCGCTACGGCATCATCAAACCGATCGACAGCTACAATTGGCTGTGGATCAATTCGCACGGCTGGTTTGAAACATTCGACGCGATGAAACTCAGAAAAACCTTTTACGGAAAGCTGCGCTGTCTGTTCGGCGCACCCGCGATGGATTTTGAAGAAAAGATCCTGCTGACGACAAATATCAACAATCAAACATAAAATATGAAATTAAAATTTTTACCGACGCTCGCGGCAATTTTTGCATTTGCCGCGCTCGCGTTATCGCAAACTATTACAATTACGCCGAAAAAAACCGTCTATACCCGAAAAGGTAAGGTTTCCTTTAAGGAAAAACGCACGTTTACGGTCACTTATCCGCTTTTTAACGGGACAATGTCGCCTGCCGCCAAGAAAAAACTCGAAAAAACGATCAGTTACTGGAATGTTTTTGGCTCGACTTTGGTAGAAAATATGCAAAACGATTGGCTCGACGAGGCTTCCTATCAAGTCAATTACAATCGTGACGGTTTTCTCGATATTTCTTTGACGCAGGAAGGCTCTGCCGCTTATCCCGATTCGCAAACGATCAATTTGGTGGTCGATCTGAAAACCGGCGAACATATTAATTTAGCGAATGTATTAAAACCCGCTTCAAGGGCGAAACTGGCAGAAATGGTCAATCAAAAGTTGCAAGCCGAAACCTCGGAGATCGCTCAAAGAATCGATAAGGGCGAATTCGGTGAGAATGATAAGGAATCCGATGATTCATTAAAAGAACAGCTCAAGGCTCTGGAATTTACAGTGGACAACTTCAACGAATTTAAGGTCAATGATAAAGGCATGACGATTCTTTTCGACGCGAGTTTTCCGCACGTCATCCAAGCCGCACAGCCCGACGGTCAATACTTTTTTACGTGGGCGGAACTAAAACCTTTTGTCAGACCTGACGGTTTGCTCGGAAAATTTGTTAAATGATCACCTGACCAAAGCACAAAAAAGATTTTATATTTGCTGCGGAGTTCACAATGAAGTTTGAACTCTCAGCGAATGAAAAATACGACGATACTTCTGCTCAACTGCCAAAATGGGTTACCTTTTTAAGATAAAGAGCGGACATAAAAATAGGCTTATACTGAATCGTTT
>JBBQOA010000488.1:0-4040 GCA_038330465.1 Pyrinomonadales bacterium | reverse complement strand
CCCCACCGATGATTGGCATTGTAAAGCGGCTGAAAATCTTCGGGACGATACATCGTCTTGTCGTATTCGTCGTGCTGATGATCTTCTGTTTTAAATTTCTCCAGTTCGTCGATATTCCGGACGCGCAAAATATCGCGTCCTTCCATATTGAAATGGATCTGCGTCGAAGCGACATTGGTCGTTTCGCCCGTTTTCGACAATTCGCCGGTGCCGAAATAGAGCGCATCGGATTTTTGAACTTCGTAGGCGTTGTAACCAATCCCGTCGCCGACGCGTCCGGCTTTCGTGCGTCCGTAACCGAGAAAGATCGTCACAACGTCGTCGGGTTGTCCGGGCGTGATCCAAACCGGTGCCGGTTGGGACATTTCGCCGCCTTGAAATTTGACTTTCACGAGATCGGAAAACTGATTGCCGCCGCGCGTGTTGATAAAGCTCGTGCCCTGCGAACCGCCCGTAAATTCTTCGGCGTCGTTGCCGGTGTTCAAACCGAGTTTTTGCGCCGTTTTCGGACTGACGAGCAGGACATTTTCCCACGTCACCTTGTTCAGAGGATTCGGCAGTTCCTGAAGCCAACCGTTATTTGTAAAACGTCCGTCGTAAACGCACGGATCAGGCAGGATCGCGATCTCCAACGCGCCGCTGTTTGCCGGTGCGCTTGGCGGTTGACTCAAAAATGCGCCGTTGAACGTGACCGCTTTCGGTTTTGCTTCGGTATTCGGAATAAGACCGTCATGAACGATCTTGCGCCAGTTGTCCTCAAAGTTTTTCGCGATGACCGGAGCCGTTGTTGCTGCCGCTGCCGGAGTCACGGTTGTTTTCGGAGCCGGTGTCGGCGTGGCGCTCGGCGCAGTTTTCGCTGCCGGTGTCGGCGTCGCTTCAACCTTGGCTTCGGTTTTCGGCTCGGTTTTGGCTTCGGATTCTTTATTTTCCGTGGTCGCCGTCGCCGGTTTCGCCGTCAAGTTAAGGGTTTGTTTCTGCCAGTATTCGCGAACGACATCGTAATCTTTTTTATCGTAATTTTCCTTGAAGAAAAGCTGCAGAAGTTCGTGCGCGTCGTGGCTGTCGTAAAGCGGGTTGATTAATGGCTGAACGATCGAAATCGTGCCGTCAAAAGCGCGCGTATCGCTCCACCTTTCGAGATAATGCTTTTCGGAAATATGCCATTGGCAAAGCTCGCCCGTTTCATCGACATACGGTCCGAGATGAACGCGCAGCGAAATTTTATTCATCCGGTCGGCATTCAGTTTCAGATCGGCAGGCGTGTTATAAACCGGATTTCCGCCCAAAATAACGAGCATATTGACCGCGCCGCCATCGATTTCTTTGATCAATTGACGAAGCTGTTCGATCTGCGTCGTTTCCGTATTCGGCGCGAGCGGTTCGGTATAAACGACCGTCTTGCCGACATTTTCGAGCGCGTTATTGATCGCGTAAACCAGCGCGTGAACCATCGGCGGTTGATTATCGCCCGCAATGACGAGCGATTTGCCCTTGTGCGCGGCGAGATCTTTCGCCATCGCGCCGATCCAGGCGGCATTTTCCTTGTAAGCGGAAGCGGCGCCCGCGACGCCCAACGCGACCGCGATCGCCTTGGCGATCTCAGACATCTGACTCGGTTTGACCGCCAACCGGTGATCGGCTTTCGAACCCGCCAGAGTTAACGTCGTTTCAATGGCATAAAGACGGCTGATCGATTCGCTTTCTTCGCTGAATTTACGTTTGCTCGCAAAATCTTTGATGTAGCGAACATTAAAGCCCGAGAAAATATCGGCGTCGAGGGTGAGCACGCGTTCGGCTTGGTCGAATTTATAAACCGTATTGACCGGTGTTCCGAAAGCCATTTTCGCGCCGGCGAGCGAATTATCTTTATTGACCGGTTCGTATTGATACCATTTCGAGTTCGGCAGTTCTTTTTTGAGTTGCTCGAACTGCGCGATCAGCGTCGGCGAAGTAATCGTTTCGGTCAAAAACCGCACGCCCGCGCCGCCGTCCGCCCGGTTTTCGTCGATCTTCGCCCGCAGCTCGGTCATAAAGGACTGCCACGTTTTCGGCTGGGCGCGATAAAGAACTTCTTTCGAGCGATCGGGATCGTACATATTCAGGAGCGAAGCCTGCGCCAAAACGTCCGTCGCGCCGAGGCTTCCCGGATGTTCGGGATTGCCTTCGATCTTCGTCGGGCGACCTTCGTTCGATTTGGCAAGCAGTCCCGTCGCAATTCCGCCGAGTGTCATCGCCGTCGCAAAAAACAGCGGCTTGCCCGGAATGATGTTTTCGGGTTGGCTGACATACGGCACGATTCTTTCGTTCGGCTGAATAACGCAGCCCGAAAGTCCCGCCAGAGCGAGCGAAGCGCCCATCACCTTGATAAAATTACGGCGGCTCAAAGAATTGTCCCATTCTTCGGCTTGCGCGGGATATTCGTGCTTGACGAATTCTTCAAACTCCGGCGCGTCCGCAAATTCCTCTACGCTGCGCCAATAATCTTTACCATTCTTTTCGAGAATTTTATCCCGTAATAATGCAAAGTTTGTTTTGCTGTCTTTGCTTGACATTTTTTTCCTCAATGTAAATTACTTTCAAAACCTATTCTAAAATCCGCCATCCGCAATTCTTTAGCGGTGACAAGTCGAACAACTCGTCAGCATTTCTTTGCTGCGAAGTTTTTTAATCTGTTCGGAAACTTCTTTTTCCTGTTCGGGCGTGATGTCGTCTTTATTCCAGGATGTATTAAATATCTCAGCCTTCGGTCGAATATTCGCCGAAGGGTCGCGGTGACAGGCAATACACCATTCCATCTGGAGCGTGTTTTCCTGATAAACCGCCGGCATATTGGCAACATCGCCGTGACACGACGCGCAGCCGACGCCTTTCGCGACGTGAATACTGTGATTAAAATAGGCATATTCGGGCAAATCGTGAACTCTCAGCCACTGAATCGGCTTGTTGTCGCGGTAACTTGCCCGCACCGGTTCAAGATACGGACTGTCCACCCAAATTTGACTGTGGCAATTCATACAAGTCTGCGTCGGCGGAATGCCCGCTGAGGCGGAAGTTTCGACCGACGTGTGACAATAACGGCAATCAATGCCGTCATCTCCGACGTGGTGTTTATGACTGAACTGCACGGGTTGTTGTCGTTCCAAATAACGATTTGTTAAATATGAAGAACGCGCAATTTGCGTGTAGGCATACCCGACGACGCCTGCCAAAACTACTGCGACGGCAATGCTTGCCTTCGCAATATTATTTGCTCCGCGATGAAATATCTGTGCCATCTTATTTTGTCCGAACCTTTAAAAGTTATAGTTCGGCAAAATCCCAGATTCTGCAAATCTGAGATTTATCAACCGAATTTGTTTTTACTTCTATTTAAGAACCGCTTGCCAACTGTTTACACATTAGATTTTTGCAAAATCTCGAAAATTCCGCAAATATCTCATTCAGATTATTAAAAATAAGTCTTTTCTACCGCCTTGTGCAAGTTTTCACTAAATAAGTTTAGCTGATAAGCATCATTAACTTTCTTGGTTTTCCTAAATTTATAATCCGTTGGATAAAAGCGCGGCACCGATGGCGGTTGCTTTTTCGCCAAGTTCGCCGATCACGATCTGCGCCGCTTCAAACGACGGTTTGAACGATAATTTTCGCGCGCGGTCGGTGATCGCGTCCAAAACAGTGTGTTCGGCGTGCATCACTTCGCCGCCGACCACGATTTTTTCGATATTGAGCAAATTTATCACGCCGGCAATCGCCGTTCCGACATATGTGCCGGTTCTTTCGAGCATCAACTGGGCGAAATCGTCACCGTTTTGAGCTTCGCGGACGACATCGGCAACCGTAATTTCCGCTTCGGGAAGTTTACCGAGCGAAGAAGTGCTGTCCTGATGAAACCGGCTCCGCGTCCGGCGAATAATATTGGTCGCCGACGCCACTTCTTCGAGCCGCGTGCCGTCTTCGTCAATTGCCAAATAACCGAATTCACCTGCAAAACCGTTTATTCCATGCCAAATTTTACCGTTAAAAATAAAAGCGCCGCCGAC
>JBBQOA010000487.1:0-4053 GCA_038330465.1 Pyrinomonadales bacterium | reverse complement strand
ATCAAATTTTTTAAGTTTGATAGCTTTTCGTATTTTTGACCGATTTTTGATTTAACGCTCTGCGTCTTTGTAAAAAAATTTTTATGACAACACGAGTTAGATTTGCGCCGTCGCCGACCGGTTATTTACACATCGGTTCCGCCCGAACCGCCCTTTTTAATTATCTTTACGCCAAACACGTCGGCGGAAAATTCCTTTTGCGGATCGAAGACACCGACCTGGCGCGATCAACCGACGAATCGACGCGCTCGATCCTCGAAGGTTTGGCGTGGCTCGGTTTCTCGCCCGACGAAGAGATCGTTTATCAATCGAACAATGCCGACAAACATCGCGCCGCCGCGCTGAAATTACTCGAAGAAGGCAAAGCGTATCGCGATTTTACGCCGAAAGCTGAACCTTCCGACAAAAACATCAAAGCAACGATCGCCAAACGCGCGCGCCAAAATCAGGGCGAAAAATCGATGCGCGATAATCCGTTTCGTGATCTCTCAAAGGAAGAATCCGCCGCCAAAGCCGCCGCCGGCGAACCTTTTGCGATTCGTCTTAAAATTGCCGAAGTTGGCAAAACGAGTTTTGAAGACGCGGTTTATGGTTTGCAGGAAAGAGATTATGAAGAAATCGAAGACTTGGTTTTACTGCGCTCCGACGGTCATCCGCTTTATAATCTGGCAGTCGTTTGCGACGACATCGAAATGGAAATTACCGACGTCATTCGCGGGCAGGATCACTTAACGAACACGCATAAACAGATCTTGATCTACGAAGCGTTGAGCATCAAACCGCCGCGATTCGCGCATCTTCCGCTGATCTTAGCGCCGGGCGGAAAAAAATTATCGAAGAGAATTCACGGCGAGATCGTTTCGATGACGACTTATCGCGATCACGGTTTTTTGGCGGCGGCGTTTCGTAATTTTCTCGCGCTGATGGGTTGGTCGGCGGGCGAAGAAAAGGAAATTTACACGCTCGACGAATTGACCGAAAAATTCTCGCTCGAAGGCATTCACCGCAATCCGGCGATCTTTAATTTCGACGCCAACAATCCAAAACGCTGGACGGACGACAAAGCGATCTGGATGAACGCCGAATATATCCGCACGATGCCGCTCGCGGAACTTCTCCCGTTCGTCAAAGCCGAACTCAAATCAGCCAAACTCTGGCGCGACGAATATGACGACGACGACAAAGTTTGGTTTGAAAAAACGGTCGATCTGATCCGCGAAAGATTTTTTACTTTGAAAGATTTTTCCGCGCAGGGACGCGCCTATTTTTCCGAAGATTTCGATTTCGAGCCGGCGGCGATCGATAAAAACTTAAAGAAATTTCCCGATCTGCAAACTTGGCTACCCGAACTTGCCGAAAGATTTGAATCAGTCGAAGATTTCACCCACGACCCGATCCACGAAGTTGTCGTGAACTTTGCCGAAGAAAAAGGCGCGAAACTCGGACAAATTATGAACGGCGCGCGCGCCCTTTTAACGGGCTTAGCCGTCGGACCTTCGATGCTCGCCGTGTTTGAAACGCTCGGCAAGGAAAAATCGATAATGAGATTGAAAAGCCAAATCGCTTGGAATTCCTAAGATCAGCAAACAGCTTTAAAAATTGGAGAGTCTATGAAACTTTATTTTTTTGTTGGAGTTTTAATTGTGGCTGTTTCTGCTTGTCAGAGTAATAATAAAGTATCCGTTGAGAACATCGAAACAAATATAAATCTCGTTTCCAAAGCTCCAGAAACTAAAATAGATGGTGACGAACTTGTGGGATTTTTTACTGACAGTTCGTCTATCGGTACGCCAAACAAAAATAAAATCGAGTTTTCCAACATTAAAAAAGTTGACGGCTTTTTCGCAGTCATAAAGTTTTATTCACTGGATGCTGACAAGAATTGGAATCTAAAGCAACAGTTTGAGTTTGAAAATATAGGTTTTAACTGCAATCCGAAGTTAAATGACTTTAACAATGACGGTCTCAAAGATTTTACTTATATTTCTGCGTTAGCCGCGAGAGGCGCAAATGAAATAAGGAAACTCTTTATTTACGACAAGAAAAACGACGAACTTCTCTACATAAAAAACTCTGAAAACTATCCAAATATGCTTTATAACAAAGATTTGGATTGCATAGATGCTTGGTTAGTTTCCGGCGGAACTAGTACGGTATTTCTAAAAATTGACGGAGATAGTTTGAAAGAATTTGCAAAGGTTGAAACCTCTGAAATTTCAAGAACGGTTTAATCCATCGATAAAAATGGAAAAGAAAAACTTCTGCGAACGGAAAAGCCGAAAACGGAAGATATTTTTATAAGATATAAGAAATTTGATTCTCTCAAACCAAACGAGGAAGAAAAATGACTCTAAAACTAAAAAACGTTGTTGAAGAAAATATTCCGCAAATCATCGCCTTTCTTCGCGAATTTGCGGAATATGAAAAACTGCTCGATTATCTTGAAGTGACCGAAGAGCGATTGAACGCGGCGTTATTCGGCGAAACGAAGATTGCCGAAGCGATCATTGCGTTTGACGGCGAAACGGCGATCGGTTACGCGATCTTCTTTCCGCATTTCTCGACTTTTCGCGGTCAGCGCGGGTTTTATCTCGAAGATATTTTCATCACGAAAACTGCGCGCGGGCGCAGCGTCGGCGAAATGATGCTCAAATATATCGCGAAACTCGGCAAATCACGTGGGTTTGAGCGGATCGATTTTCAGGTTTTGGAATGGAACGCGCCCGCCATCAAGTTTTATGAAAAGCTCGGCGCTGAACGCAATGACGACGACCGACATTTCAAATTTTCCGACGAAGCGTTTGCAAAGCTGGCGCTTTAACTGCTCGATATAAACGGTCGCGAGTCTTATTCTTATTTTGAAAAAACAATTATCGCGCAAATTCGTTTTGACAAAATTTCTGATTGGTAAACGTGTTCGCTACCGCTCACATTACTGATTTGTTTTTTTGATATTCAGCGTTCGGATCAAACGATGCAGGTTTGCCGGATCGAGACCGAGAAGTTTGGCGGCTTCGGTATAATTGCCGTTGGCTTGGCGAAGAGTTTTCAAGATCAGGTTTCGCTTCATTTCATTGACCGCCTTTTGATATTCCACCGCCGCGGGCTGCTCCGAGTCAATCGATTCAAAGATCGATTCGGGCAGATCTTCGGGCAGAATGATCTCGGAATTGCCAAGCACGATGGCGCGTTCGATCGTGTTTTCGAGTTCGCGAACATTGCCCGGAAAATTATAATTTTCGAGCAGCATTCGCGCTTCTTTGGAAATCCCCGAAACTTTTCGTTTGCATTTTTGACTGTATTTTGAAACGAAATAATCCGCCAGCAGCTGAATATCGGCGCGGCGTGTTCGAAGCGGCGGCATCGTCAGCGCAACAACATTAAGACGGTAATACAGATCCTCGCGAAAGTTTCCATTTTTAATTTCGCTTTCCAGATCGCGGTTGGTCGCCGCAATAATTCGCACATCGATCTTGATCGTGCGCGTTCCGCCAACGCGTTCAAATTCGCGTTCCTGAAGCACGCGCAACAGTTTGGCTTGCGTCGCGGGCGCCATTTCGCCGATCTCGTCGAGAAAAAGCGTGCCGCCGTCAGCCATTTCGATCTTGCCTTTTTTCTGCGATACGGCGGTCGTAAACGCGCCGCGTTCGTGTCCGAAGAGTTCTGATTCAAGCAGGTTCTCCGACAAAACAGCGCAATTGATGGCGATAAACGATTTAGAATTTCGTTCGCTGCCTGCGTGAACGGCGTGCGCGACGAGTTCTTTGCCCGTCCCGCTTTCGCCGCGGAGCAAAACGGTCGCGGCGGTCGGCGCGGCTTTTTCGATGAACCGAAAAACCTTTTGCATCGGCGCGCTTTCGCCGATCATATTATGTTCGAGATTGATCTCGCGGCGCAGTCTTTGGTTTTCGTTACTGAGCCATTCGAGATGTTTGATATTTTCTAAAACGATCGAAACGATGCCCGCGATCGCCGTCAGAAATTGCAGATGATCTTTGTCAAAACTCTGCGCCGGATCATTTGTATCAAGATAGATAATTCCCGCCACGCGTT
>JBBQOA010000486.1:0-4055 GCA_038330465.1 Pyrinomonadales bacterium | reverse complement strand
AATCATCTCGAAGCGGAAGGTTTTGATGTTTATCTGGCGGATGAAAATATAGTCGGCGCGTATAATTTGCTGGCGAATGCGGTTGGGGGAATAAAGATCAAAGTTCCGTCCGTCGATGCCGAAGATGCATTGGCATTCATTCACGATCTTCAAAATGCTGAAATTATCGGCGAAGAATTTGAAGACGTTGACGCGGGTTACGGTGAATGCGAAAAATGTCACAGCCGCGATCTTTTCGTCAAACGTGAAAGCCTCGGAATAAAAGGGATATTTGTGTATTTCGGGATTAAGATGGAAATCCCAAAACGCCAACTGGTTTGTAATGAATGCGGTTTTGCGCGGATCTATGAATAAATTTAAGAAAAATATGATTTTCAAAAATATCGTTTCGTCGTTTATCGCCATTTGTTTGCTGGGCTCTTTAACAATGGCGCAAAAAAATAATTACACGAATCTTTTTAACGAACAGGAATTAAAAGCAAACGTCAAATTTCTATCGGACGACGGATTTGAAGGTCGTGCGCCGGGCAGCCGAAGCGGCGAGCTGGCGGCAAAATATTTGGCGATGCAGCTCGAAAAACTCGGCGTCAAACCGGGCAACAACGGTTCGTATTTTCAACCGGTTTCGCTCGTCGCGGTCAAAGCCGATCCGCAGACAAAACTTAATATTTATAACGGAAATGATCTCGCCAGCTACAATTTCGGTGATGATTTCGTCGCCTTTACCGGCGCCCAGACCGAATATGTCAATCTCAATGCCGAGATGGTTTTTGTCGGCTACGGAATCGATGCGCCCGAACAGAAATGGAACGATTACAAGGGAGACAAAGACGATTATCGCGGAAAAATTCTCGTGATGATGGTCAACGATCCGCCGCCGACAAGCAGCGATCCCGATCGTTTCGGCGGCAAGGCTCTGACCTATTACGGACGCTGGACCTATAAATACGAAGAAGCGGCACGGATGGGCGCGGCGGGCGTGATCTTGATCCATTCGACCGAATCGGCGGGTTACGGCTGGAATGTCGTCCGCACTTCGAACGGAAGCTGGCGTTTTGACATTGCGCGGACGCCCGAAGATCGCACGCCGTTTTTGCAAATGCGTTCGTGGATGACGGAAGATACCGCCCGAAAAGTTTTCAAACAAGCCGGCAAAGATCTCGACCAATTACGCGACGATGCCAAATCGAAAGACTTTAAACCCGTCAAGTTAAACTTGCGCGCGAGCGTCGAACTCAAAAGCGAATTAAAAAGAGTTGCTTCGAATAATGTCGTCGGTCTGATCGAAGGCAGCGATTCGAATTTGAAAAACGAATATGTTGTCTATTCGGCGCATTGGGATCATCTCGGTATCGGCGAACCGAATAAAAAAGGCGACAATATTTATAACGGCGCGCTCGATAATGCGACCGGAATTGTTTCCGTGCTCGGAATTGCCGAAGCGGTGACCAAAATGCCCGCCAAACAAAAACCAAAACGCTCGTCGGTTTTTCTGTTCACGACCGCCGAAGAACAAGGTCTGCTCGGCGCCGAATGGTACGCCAAACATCCGATCTATCCGGTCGAAAAAACTGCCGCCGATGTTAATCTCGATTCGGTCAATGTTCTCGGTCGCGTCCGAAGCTTCAGCGCGCTCGGCGTTGAACGCTCGAATTTGAATGATATTGTCAAAAAAGTTGCCAAAGAACGCGGTTTGACACTCGTTCCCGACAGCAAACCCGAACAAGGTTTGTTTTTCCGTTCAGACCATTTTCCGTTTGCCAAGGTCGGCATTCCGTCGCTCAATATGGAAGCGGGCGACGATTTTGTCGGCAAACCCGAAGGTTGGGGCAAACAGCAATTTGAAGCCTATAATTCGGCAAATTATCATCAGCCGTCGGATGAATTCAGCGACGCATGGGATTTTTCGGGACTCGTTCAGCTTGCCGAAATTTCGATGGCGATCGGGATCGAAGCCGCAAACGAAAAGAAACTGCCGCGTTTCAACAAGGACGACGAATTTTATCAAGCGCAGCCGAATAGGAAATAATTTCGTTGAAAGTAAACCATAAATCGTAAATCGTGAATAGAGAAGTTTTACTATTTGCGATTTACGATTTACTATTTTCTATTTAAATATATGAACACATTTTATATTACAACGCCGATCTATTACGCCAACAGTCTGCCGCATCTCGGGCATCTTTACACGACGATTGTTGCCGATACGATCGTTCGTCACAAAAAGCAGCGCGGGTTTGAGACTTATTTTTTGACCGGAACCGACGAACACGGCATCAATATTCAACGCGCCGCCGAGAAAAATGATCGGACGCCGCAGCAGCAGGTCGATTTTGTTTCGGGAGAATTGATGCGGATGTTTCACGATTTCCGGCTCGATACTGAAAACGGCGGTTATGACATTTTTATGCGGACGACCGCGCCGTTTCATTACGAGGGCGTTCAGCATCTTTGGCGCGAAATTGCCAAAAACAAGACGCCGAAAGGGAATCCGAATATTTATAAAGGTTTTTACGAAGGTTGGTTTTGCGCGCCGTGTGCAGCTTTTAAGCTGGAAGACGAATATTATCTGGTCGAAGGCTCGGATATTCCTTTGTGCAAGATCCACGAGCGCCCGCTCGACAAGGTTTCCGAAGAAAGTTATTTCTTCCGGCTTTCGGATTATGGCGAAACGCTTTTGAAGATCATTGAAGAGAATCCGCAAAAGATCCGTCCCGAAGCGCGGCGCAACGAAGTTGTTTCGTTCATCAAAAGCGGTTTGCAGGATCTCTCGATCTCGCGCGAGAAAAGAAACGTTTCGTGGGGAATTCCGGTGCCGGACGATGCCAATCACGTGATGTATGTCTGGCTCGACGCGCTTTCAAACTATATTACGGCGATCGGTTACGGCAATTCTGAAAAATCGGGCTTCGATAAATACTGGCAAAATGTGACGCATCTCGTCGGCAAAGATATTTTGCGGTTTCACACGGTTTACTGGTGGTCATTCCTGCTCGCCGCCGGTTTAGCGCTGCCCGAAACGGTTTATGCGCACGGAATGTGGCTCGATACGGAAGGCAAGAAAATGTCCAAAACGATCGGCAACGTCATCGAGATCGACGTTTTGCGAGAACATTTTCAAACCGACGCGATTCGTTATTATGTCATGCGTGATATGGTTTTCGGGCAGGACGGAAAATTCGGCTACGAGAATTTAATCGAACGCGCGAACGCCGATCTGGCGAGCGGGCTCGGCAATCTTTCGGCACGGACATTGACGATGATCGCCAAATACCGCGACGAACTGGTCGCGAGCGGCAAGATCAGTGAACCGAATTATTTAAGCGCGAAACGCCACAGCATCAACCCCGACGAACAGGAATTGGTTTCGGTGCTCGGACACGCCCGCGATGAATTTATTCGCCGATTCGATAATTTCGAGTTTTCGCAAGCCCTCGAAACTGCCTGGAACGTCATCAAACGTATCGATACGATGATCTCGGACGCAAAACCTTGGATTTTGGCAAAGGACGAAGAAAATGCCGAACTATTGAACGCCGTTTTATATCGTTCGGCGGAAACGCTCCGCTGGCTGAGCGTTTTGCTGTATCCGATCATGCCCGATGCCACGCGGCAAATTTACGCGCAGCTCGGTTTAGCAGATGATATTGCCTCGATAAATCCTGAAAATTTAGTTTACGGAGAACTTCCGGCGGGAACACGGATTGGCGCAAGCGTCGGCGTTTTTCCGCGAATCGATAAAAATAAAGTTATGACAGAAATTGAAAAAGAGAAAAAAACAGACGAAAGTAAATCGGCGGAAGCTGCTGCAATCGAAACAAAAAACGAGCCTGAAACAGCGGTTGAAACAGAGAATTTCATCATGATCGATGATTTTCTGAAAGTCGAGCTGCGTGTCGGTGAAATTCTGGTTGCCGAAAGAATTCCGAAAGCCGATAAGCTTTTGCGGTTCGAGATCAATCTCGGCGAAGAAAAGCCGCGTCAGATTCTCGCCGGCTTGGCAGAATATTATGAACCCGAAAAGCTCGTCGGTCGCAAAGTCGTCGTCGTCGCTA